>CAYHAX010000214.1:0-23036 GCA_964354695.1 uncultured Dehalococcoidia bacterium | reverse complement strand
GGAGCGAAGCCTCAGGGTACTTGATGGTGGTGTGGTGGTTTTCGATGCCCTTTGTGGGGTTGAACCGCAGTCGGAGACAGTCTGGCGCCAGGCAGATAAATATTGTGTCCCCAGAATATGCTTCGTAAACAAGATGGACCGTGTGGGCGCCGACTTCGCGGCGACGGTGAAATCAATAGTCGACCGCCTTGGGGCCAATCCGGTGGTGATACAGTTGCCCATTGGCGCTGAGACAGCCTTCAAAGGTGTTGTTGACGTTGTTGAAGACAAAGCATGGTTTTTCCCCGATGAAAAAGACCAGAAGGCGGTTGAAGCGCCTGTCCCCGAGGAATATAAAGAGGCTGCAGCCCGTTATCATGAGAAGTTAATCGAGCAGGTCGCTGACAGCGACGAGTTGCTGATGAGCGCCTATGTAGAAGGCAGGGCGATAACTGTCCCGGAGATTAAAGCTGCGCTGAGGAGAGCCACCCTGTCCACCAGCCTGGTCCCCGTGCTCTGTGGCAGTGCCTTGAAGGATAAGGGGATACCACTTGTTTTAGATGCTGTTGTAGATTACCTCCCTTCCCCCATGGATATGCCTCCCGTAAAGGGTGTTGACCCCCGAACAGGCAAGGAAGTCACACGTGAAGCAAAGGATAACGCCCCCTTCACAGCCCTCGCATTCAAGATAGTCTCCGACCCCTTCATTGGCCGTCTGGTATATCTCCGTATATATTCAGGAAGGGCGAGGACTGGCTCTCAGGTCTACAATACTATAAGGGAGCAGAAGGAGCGGTTGGGTAGATTGCTCAGGATGCATGCCAACCGCCGAGAGGACATAAGTGAGATAGGATGCGGCTCAATCATCGCTGCTGTTGGCCTCAAGAACACCTTTACCGGCGACACGCTTTGCGAGTCCACCAAGCCTGTTATCCTGGAGGCAATCAAGTTCCCCGATCCTGTGATATCCGTGGCAATCGAGCCCAAGACGAAGGCAGACCAGGACAAACTGGGCGAATCATTAACCAAACTTGGGGACGAGGACCCCACCTTTAAAACTCGCTACGACCAGGAGACAGGACAGACCATAATCTCAGGGATGGGCGAGCTTCATCTTGACATAATTGTGGACAGGATGATGCGCGAGTTTGGGGTTCATGCCACGGTGGGCAGGCCGCAGGTGGCTTATAAAGAGACGATTACGTCCGCTGTGCGTGCCGAGGGCAGGTTTGTCAAGCAGACTGGCGGCCACGGGCAATTTGGCCATATCTGGCTTGAGCTTGAGCCACAGGAACGAGGCAAAGGATTTGAATTCGTGAACAAGATACGTGGTGGGGCGGTGCCCAGGCAGTACATCTCCCCTGTGCGGCAGGGCGTCAGAGAGGCACTGGAAAACGGCGTAGTTGCTGGCTACCCCATAATTGATGTCAAAGCGACCCTGGTTGATGGCAGCTACCACGAGGTTGACTCTTCGGAAATAGCCTTTAAGATGGCGGGGTCTCTTGCGGTCAGGGAGGGAGTCAAGAAAGCTGACCCTATCCTCCTCGAGCCGATAATGAAGCTGGAGGTAGCTACCCCCAAGGAGTTCTTGGGCGACATAATGGGCGACCTCAATTCCAAGAGAGCAAGGGTCGAGGCTATCGAGTTACGGGCTTGGACCCACATAATCCGTTGCTACGTGCCGTTGGCTGAGACATTCGGCTATACCACGGATTTGAGGTCGATGAGCCAGGGTAGAGCGACCCATTCTATGGAATTCCATTGCTATCAGGAAGTACCTAAAGATATGGCTCGCGAGATAATTACAGGGATGAGGAGCTAGATGCCGAAACAGAAGATACGCATCAAGCTAAAGGCTTTCGACCACAGGATTTTAGACCAGTCGGCGGTGCAGATTGTGGAGGCGGCGGAGCGCACTGGCGCGGCTGTAATAGGTCCGGTGCCTCTCCCCACACATATACAGAAATTCTGCGTCATACGCTCCCCTCATGTGGATAAGGATTCCCGGGAGCAGTTTGAAATCAGAACCCATAAGAGGCTGATTGATATTGTCGATCCTACATCGAAAACTATTGATGTTCTGACTACTTTGAACCTCCCCGCAGGGGTGGACATCGAGATAAAGCTCTAGTTTGGGTTAAAGACGATGATTAGCGGACTAATCGGCAGAAAAGTAGGGATGACCCAGGTGTTCACTGAAAAGGGCACGATGCAGTCAGTGACTGCCATAGAGGCTGGTCCTTGCGTGGTGACCCAGATTAAAACATCAGCTAAAGAAGGCTATAACGCTGTCCAGCTCGGTTTCGGTCAGGCGAAGCGGCTCAATGAACCTGAGAAGGGGCATCTGGGTAAATTGGGATTGTTCAGACACCTCAAGGAGTTTAAGGTTGAGGATGCTTCGAAAGTCGAGTTGGGGCACAAAGTTGATGTCTCTCTATTCAAGCCCGGCGACATGGTTGACATAATCGGGTTATCCAAAGGTCGGGGCTTTGCTGGAGTGGTAAAGCGCTATCATTTCTCCGGCGGTCCTAAGACCCACGGGCAATCAGATAGGCATCGCGCCCCCGGTGCCGTTGGCTCGGGGACTACCCCGGGTCGTGTATTTAAAGGGTTGAGGATGGCGGGGCATATGGGCAACCAGAGGGTCACGGTGAAATGTCTGGAAGTGGTTAAAGCTGACCCGGACCGAAATCTGCTGTTGGTCAAAGGTGCTGTGCCTGGGGCGAAGAACGGGCTTTTGGAGATAAGGAAATCTAAAAAACAGCCCAAGAAGCAGCCGGAGAAACCACAAGAAGGCAAAAAACAAGGTAAATAGTCGGGAGTAGAAATTGCAGGTTCCAGTATACAACAATGCAGGAAAAGTAGTCAGCCAGTTCGAGGTTGACGAGTATATATTTGGCGTGCAGCCGAATAAAGCTGTCGTTCATCAGGCGCTGTTGAGGCAGAGGGCGAATGCCCGCCAGGGGACTGCTGACACTAAGACTCGACGCGAGGTTGCAGGTGGCAGCCGCAAGTTATATCGCCAGAAGCACACCGGAATGGCTCGTTCCGGCACCAGGCGTTCTCCGTTGCGCCGTGGCGGTGGCATAATCTTCGGACCTCATCCCAGGAGCTATCGGCAGGATATGCCCAAGAAGATGCGGCGCTTAGCCCTGAGGAGCGTTATCTCAGCGAAACTGGCTGATGGTGAGCTTCGGGTACTCGATTCGTTTGGGCTGGAGCAGCCTGATACCAAGCAGATATTGCAGATATTTAAGGCGCTGGGTGTTAACCCGCCGGCTCTGGTGGTTAATGCCGGTGTCGATACGAATGTGGTTAAGTCAGCTCGCAATATCGAAGGCGTGAAAACACTGCCTGCTGATATGTTGAATACTGTTGACCTTCTGTCATATGGCGTGTTGCTTATGACTGTTGACGCAGTAAGGCAGGTGGAGTCTGTTTGGGGTAAGCAGCGGGCTGTTGCCGGGGCTAAGGGCACTTAAGGGAGAGAAAAGGGATGCACGTTTACGAGGTGCTGCTCAGACCGGTTGTCACTGAGAAGAATACAATGCTTCTTGCTCAGGGCAAGTACACCTTTGATGTGCGCCAGGAAGCCAATAAGCCTCAGATAAAAGAGGCGGTGGAGAAGGCGTTTAAGGTTAATGTGGTATCGGTGAACGTGATAAATGTCCCCGGCAAGATGCGTCGTACCGGCAGACGGAGAGCGATGAGTCCGCCCTGGAAAAAGGCAGTGGTTACCTTAGAGCCAGGGCAGAAGATAGAGCTGTTCGAGGGTGTGTAAGCATAGACTGAGTTAAGGTTTAAAGGAGACTATTTTGGGACTCAAGGCATATCGCCCTACTTCACCGGGGATAAGAGGTAAAGTTGGGTCTGACTTCTCCGAGATAACTAAGAAGAAGCCGGAGAAATCCTTACTTCTGCCTCTGAAGAAAAACGCAGGGAGAAGTAATCAGGGCAAGGTAACGGTGCGCCATCGTGGTGGTGGTGCCAAACGGAAGCTCAGAATCATCGACTTCAAGCGGAATAAGTTGGGCATCTCGGGCAAGGTGGTCTCTATTGAATATGACCCCAACCGTTCGGCAAATATCGCTCTCATCAGCTATGCTGATGGTGAGAAGCGCTATATATTGGCGTCTCTAGGGCTCAAGGTAGGTGATGTTGTTCGTTCTGGTGAGGATGCAGAGATAAAGCCTGGTAATACTCTTCCCCTGAAGATGGTGCCTCTGGGCACTGCCGTTCACAACATAGAGATGCATCTGGGTAAGGGTGGGCAGATTGTGCGTAGCGCTGGTACCTCTGCTCAGATAATGTCTAAAGAGGCTGGTTATGTTTTGGTGAGGTTGCCCTCGGGAGAACTTCGGCGTTTTGACGAGAGGTGCATGGCTACTGTAGGGCAGGTGGGTAATAGCGACCATTCGAATATCAACCTAGCCAAGGCAGGCGCTAATAGACACAGGGGTTGGCGTCCTGCAGTGCGCGGCTCGGCTATGACTCCTCGTGACCACCCACATGGTGGTGGTGAGGGCAGGAGCCCTATTGGGCTCCCCGGTCCCAAGACTCCCTGGGGCAAGCCGGCGCTGGGCTATAAGACGAGACGAAATAAACGCAGCAACAAGCTGATTGTGAAGAGAAGGAAGTAGTATTTAGGAGGGCTGAGACCTAATGTCGAGGTCGACTAAGAAGGGTCCTTTTATTGACCCCAAGTTGCTCAGGAGAGCGGAGTCCTTAGCTAGGGCTGAGCAGAAAGCGGTGATTAAGACCTGGTCGCGTTCATCGACCGTAGTTCCGCAGATGGTTGGTCTCACTATAGGGGTGCACGATGGAAGGCGCCATGTTCCTATCTTTATAACTGAGAACATGGTAGGACACAAGCTGGGGGAGTTCGCTCCTACCAGGACTTTTAGAGGACATACCGGCAGGGCTGAGAAAGTAACCGGTGTAAAGAAGGCTGCTCCAGCGGCACCGGCAGAATAAATGGAGTAGGTTTTTACTGTGGAAGTAAGAGCTAGTGTAAAACAAATAGGAGTATCCCCACGAAAAGTAGGCTTGGTGTTGGATGCAGTGAAAGGGAAGAAGGTAAGTGAAGCCTTAACCATCCTTAATTTCCTGCCCACGCCGACGGCTAGGGTTGTGGCTAAAGTGGTTAAATCTGCTGCAGCCAATGCCGAGAACAACTATCAGATGACTCCGGCGCAGCTCAGGATTGTTAAAGCCTATGCAGATAAGGGGCAGAACCTGAGAAGATTTCGCGCGGGCGCACGTGGCAGGGTGAGCCCTTACCACCGACGCTTCAGCCACATAACAATTATTGTTGAGGAGGAATGATTGGGGCAGAAGGTTCATCCTTACGGATTCAGGCTCGGCATAATTAAGGACTGGCGTAGTCGCTGGTACGCTGAGAAGCACTATACCGAGTTCTTGCATGAAGATATAGAGATTCGCCGCATCATTCGCTCTACATATGAAGAAGCGGGTATCTCTACAGTTGAAATAGAGCGCAAAGCGAATGAAATCACAGTGACAATTCATACCTCAAGACCCGGTATCGTTATTGGTCGTGGTGGACAGAGGGTGGATGAATTGAGGTCACTCCTGGAGAAAAAAACAGGTAAGAAGGTTCGTCTTAATATACATGAGATAAGAGAAGCAGAGATGGATGCCAAACTGGTGGCTGAGAACATAGCGGAGCAGCTCAAAAGGCGTGTTTCTTTTCGCAGAGCTATGAAGCAGACTATTTCTCGTACCATGCTGCGTGGCGCCAAGGGTGTTAAGATAACGTGCTCGGGCAGGCTCGCCGGGGCGGAAATCGCCCGTCACGAGACGTTGCGGGAGGGTAGTGTTCCTCTGCATACTTTGAGAGCCGATATAGATTATGGATTTGCCGAGGCTCTCACTACCATGGGGCTTATAGGGATAAAAGTGTGGATCTATAAAGGGGAAATCCTTCCTGAGGCAAAAGTGACTGAGGGTGTAGGTAAGGGAGAAGTGCTGCCTGCGCGAACTGCTGCTACTACTGAGGAAAAAGCAACATAGGGTAGAACAATGCTCCAACCAAAGCGGGTAAAATATCGTAAAACACACAGAGGACGCCGTCGTGGTACTGCCCAGGCGGGGAATACTGTGGTCTTCGGTGAGTTCGGTTTGCAGGCGCAGGAATCAGCCTGGCTCACCAGCCGTCAGATTGAGGCAGCGCGTCGTGCTATTGTGCACAGCGTCAAACGTGGCGGCAAGGTCTGGATCCGCGTGTTTCCTGATAAACCGGCGACTGCTAAGCCGGCAGAAACAAGGATGGGCAGCGGCAAGGGTTCACTTGACCATTGGGTGGCTGTGGTGAAGCCCGGGAAAATGCTGTTCGAGATTTCTGGGGTCAAAGAGGATATGGCTCGGGAGGCTATGCGCCTGGCTTCGAGCAAACTCCCGATAGAGACCAAATTCGTTGCCCGGGAGACCTTGGCTGAAATAGCTTCTTAACGGTTACGACGATGAGAATGGATAAGATTAAAGCACTGAGCGCAAATGAGTTGTCAAAGCAGCTCGATGACGCGTATCAGGAGCTATTTAACCTGAGATTTCGTCATGCTACCAGGCAACTATCAAATTATAGTGAGCTCCGCAAGGTGAAGAAAAGGATTGCCGTGATGAAAACAATAATGCGCGAGCGGGAGCTGGCTGGGGAATAAGTTATGAAAGAAAAGTCGAAGATTCGCGTGGCTCGGGTTTTGAGCCACAAAATGGACAAGACGGTTCTAGTTGAAGTAGAAACTCGCCGTCGGCATCCTCGTTTTAAGCGTGTCGTTACCCACAGGAAGAAGTTTAAGGCTCATGATGAAGCTAATGCCTGTGGTGTCGGTGATTTGGTGAGGCTTGTTGAAGCTCGCCCTATTTCCAAAGAGAAAAGGTGGCGGGTAGCGGAAATCCTGACGAAAGCTGAAGCTATTGAGGTTAAACCAGGAGAAATAGAGTAAGCCATGATCCAAACATTTACCAGGCTGAAAGTGGCAGATAATTCTGGTGCCAAGAAGATAATGTGCATCAATGTCCTTGGTGGCACTAGAAGAAGATATGCTCGGCTGGGCGATGTTATAGTGGCATCTGTGAAGGAGGCGATCCCGGGTGCAGCGGTGAAGAAGGGTGACGTTGTTCGCGCTGTTGTCGTCCGCACTGTAAAGGTACAGAGCCGACCTGATGGCTCGTATATAAGGTTTGATGAGAATGCTGCGGTAATCCTTGATGAAAAGGGCAACCCCAAAGGTAGCCGTATTTTCGGTCCGGTAGCCCGCGAACTCAGGGAAAGGGACTTTATGAAGATTGTCTCGCTGGCGCCTGAGGTGCTATAGATGAAGATTCGTAAAAACGATGAAGTATTGATAGTTACGGGGGATGACCGGGGGAAAAAGGGAAAGGTTCACCATTACTCCCCTCGTGAGGAACGCATTGTGATAGAGGGTGTGAATATGGTCAAGCGACATATGAAGCCCCGGGGAAACATAAGGCAGGCTGGCATAATCGAGCGTGAGGCTCCAATTAATGTTTCAGATGTGATGCTTATATGTACCAAGTGCAACAAACCAACCCGTGTAGGTTTTTTGAAGCTGGAGGGCAAAAGCAAGGTTCGCGTATGCAGGCGATGCCATGAGGTGATTGACTAGTGTCTAGGCTAAAGGAGAAATATCACAAAGAAGTCGTCCCCGCTATGCTGAAAGAGGGGAGATATAAGAACCCGATGCAGGTGCCGCGGCTGAAGATGATCGTGCTGAACATCGGGGTGGGCGAGGCAATCGGGAATCCCAAGGCATTGGAGGGCGCAACCAGCGACCTCACTTTGATTACCGGGCAGCATCCTGTGATAACCCGGGGCAAAAAGTCCATTGCCGCCTTCAAGTTGCGGACGGGCATGCCTATTGGAGTCAGGGTCACCTTGAGGGGCGAGCGCATGTATGAGTTCTTTGACCGATTAGTGAGCGCTGTTTTGCCCCGCATTCGTGATTTCCAGGGTGTACCCAGGAATGCATTCGATGGTCATGGTAATTACACCCTGGGTTTCAAGGAGCAGATAATGTTCCCTGAAATCGACTACGACAAAGTTGATAAAGTTCGCGGACTCCAGGTCTCGATTGTCACGACGGCTTCTATTGATGATGATGCTAGGAGATTTCTGGAACTAATGGGTATGCCCTTTAGTAGATAGTGAGCTTAAAAGATGGCTAAGACATCTAAGATTGAAAAATCGAAGCGTGCTCCGAAATACAGAGTACAGCAGCACAATCGTTGCAAGCTCTGCGGTCGTCCCCGGGCATATATTCGTAAGTTTGGGCTGTGCCGTATTTGCTTCAGGAAACTGGCGCTTGAGGGTCAGATTCCCGGAGTGAGGAAATCGAGCTGGTGATTGCTCTTGAGGGGTTGATATGAGTTTCACTGATCCTATTTCTGATATGCTGACCCGGATCCGCAATGCGCTCGTGGCCAAGCACGAGTCTGTCCTTGTCCCCGCTTCTAGGACAAAGATATCGATTGCTAAGGTGCTTAAGGAAGAGGGATTCATAAAGAACTACGAGGTGCTGAAGGGCAACACGCCTCAGAGGGTGATCAAGGTTCACTTGAGCTACACCGCGAAAAAACAACCTGCAGTGAGCGGGTTGCAGCGTGTGAGCAAACCCGGTCTTAGGATCTATTGCCAGAAAGGCGAGATACCGCGGGTTTATGGCGGACTCGGTATAGCGATACTAACTACTTCCCAGGGTGTGATGACAGGGCAGCAGGCATGGAAGAAGGGACTCGGGGGAGAGGTCCTTTGTTACGTGTGGTAGTAGGTGAGAGAAGACTATGTCAAGAGTAGGTAAGAGACCAATAGCTGTTCCCAAGGGTGTAGAGGTATCAATTAAGGGCAATGAGGTCAAGGTGAAAGGTCCCAAGGGGGAGCTTTCACGCAGTTTTCACCATGATATGGCTATTTCATTGAAGGATGGGGTTCTCACGGTATCAAGACCGTCGGACCGCAAACTTCATCGTTCCCTGCATGGTCTTACCAGAAGCATCCTTGCTAATATGGTCGATGGGGTGAGCAAAGGCTTCAAGAAGAATCTCGAACTCCAAGGGGTGGGCTATCGTGCTACTAAGGCTGGTGACAAGCTTGTGCTACAGGTGGGCTACACCCGCTCTGTAGAGTTTGCACCTCCTCCGGGGATAGCACTGGCTACCGAAGGTCCGACTGTGATCAGTGTCTCGGGGATAGACAAGGAGTTGGTGGGAGGGGTAGCGTCCCAGATTAGAGCGATAAGGTCTCCTGACTCCTATCTAGGTAAGGGTATCAGGTATACTGGTGAGCGTGTCAGACGCAAGGCGGGCAAGGCGGGCAAGGTAGGTAGAAAGAAATAGAGAACTATGGCTCGTAGAAACGATTCCGAAGCAGCTAGGAGAAGAAGACATGTGCGAGTGCGAAAACATGTCTCGGGCACTGACACTCGTCCTCGTCTCTGTGTATTTCGCAGTCTGAACCATATCTATGCACAGGTGATAGATGATGGCTTGGGGCGAACTCTTGCAGCGGCATCTACGCTTGATGCTGAGATAAAAGCAAGTTCCAAGGATAAGAAAAAGAAAGAGGAAGCTGAGTTGGTGGGGACATTGGTGGCAAAGCGTGCCCAGGACAAAGGGGTAAACCAAGTTGTCTTCGACCGTGGAGGATATAAATATCACGGTCGAGTGAGAGCTCTGGCTGATGCGGCTCGCAAAGCAGGATTGAGGTTTTAGGTATTATGGAACAGACAGAGAGAATAAATCCCGCTGATTTAAACCTTACCGAAAAGCTTGTCCACGTTAATCGTGTGGCTAAAGTGGTGAAGAGAGGGCGGCGGTTCAGCTTCAGCGCGCTGGTGGTGGTGGGCGATGGAGAGGGACATGTAGGGGTTGGGTTGGGCAAGGCAAGAGAGGTGCCTGCAGCGATCCGCAAAGCCGGTGCTACTGCCAGAAAGAACCTGATCCGGGTGCCCATGTACGGCGGCACCATTCCCTACGCGATAGTAAGCAAGTTTGGAGCAGCGAAGGTGATGTTGAAACCAGCAGCCCCGGGTACCGGTGTCATAGCTGGTGGGGGAGTGAGGGCTACGGTGGAGGCTGCGGGTATTAAGGATATTCTTACAAAATCGATGGGAAGCTCGAATCCGATAAATGTGGTCAGGGCTACGATGCTGGCTTTGAGTCAATTGAGGGACCCGAAACAGGAATCGGCGAAAAGGAAGATAGGGTCTACAACCAGTGGGGGAACCAGTGGCTAAACTGCGTATTATTTGGGAAAAGAGTGCGATAGGATACTCGAAAGACCAGAGGATAACTATCAAAACCCTGGGATTCCGCCGTCTGAACCAGGCTGTTATCCAGAATGATTCCCCGGAGATACGGGGCATGATAAATAAGGTCAGACACTTAGTTCGGGTGGAAGAGGCATCTGAGGAGTAGATGATGAAGCAAAACGAGCTAAGCCCGAGCCCGGGGTCGAAACACAAGAGGAAGAGGATTGGTCGAGGTGACGGCAGTGGGCATGGCACCTACTCTTGTCGTGGTCTCAAGGGACAGAAATCCCGTTCTGGTCCAGGCATTGCTTTACGCTTCGAGGGCGGACAGACCCCGCTGGTTAAACGTTTGCCTGGCAGGCGTGGCTTTACTAATATCTTCAAGACTGAATATGCTGTTGTGAATCTGCAACGGTTGAATATCTTCGGGCAGGATACAGAGGTAACGCCGCAAAAACTCGTCGAAGTTGGTATAGTGCCCTCGCTGAAAAAGCCAATCAAGATCCTCGGCAACGGCGAACTCCAATGCCCCCTTGTGGTAAAGGCTAACAAATTCTCCCAGGTTGCGAAAACTAAGATAGAGGCTGCAGGAGGAAGGGCGGAGGAGATTTAAGGGGAGTATCGGAGAATGGGACAGCCACAAAAAAGCTCAAGGCCTAGATTAATTCAGGCCATGGTCGATGCTTTCAGCCTCCCAGACCTGAGGTGGAAGTTACTTTTCACACTGGGTATGCTGATTGTATTTCGCTTTGCGGCTCATGTGGCTGTGCCGGCGGTGAACCATGATGCTTTAGGAGAGCTGGTCAGCGGCAGGGAACAGTTACCTACACTGCTGGGCATGCTTGACCTGTTCAGCGGTGGAGCGTTGAGGACAGTAAGCATAGTCATGCTCGGTGTTTATCCCTATATTACTGCCTCGATTATTATGCAGCTCCTGGTGCCTGTAATCCCGCAATTCCAGGCGTTATCCAAGGAGGGGGAAACCGGGCGCCGGAAGTTGAATCAGATTACACACTGGCTGATGGTACCGCTGGCTATGCTGCAAGGCTATGCGCAACTGGTGGTCTTAGAGAGAACCGCTGTCAATGTAAATGGTGTGGAAACCCCATTGGTTAGCGGCATAGGACTCTCAGGGGCGGAGTTGTTGCCTACAGCGGCGATGGTGCTCACTTTAACGGCAGGCACTGTTTTCCTCGTCTGGATCGGGGAGCGCATAACAGAAAGAGGCATAGGAAACGGCGTGTCTATCATAATCTTCGGTGGCATCGTTGCGGGCTTGCCAGCGAATATGGGGAGCACTTTAATTACCTCGGGTGCGTTTGGCATGATAAAGACAATCATTCTCTTGCTGGTGATAGCCTTCTTCATAGTGTACGTCACCGAGGCGATTCGTCGTATCCCTGTTCAATACTCGCGCAGCCTGTTTCGCGGCGGCAAGATGTACCGGCAATCGGGTGGCACTCATATCCCGCTCAGGGTGAACTCGGCGGGAATGATTCCTCTTATCTTTGCTTATGCGATTCTGGTGCTTCCTGCAACGGTTGCCTCTTATTTCAAAGACTCCGCTACCGCGTGGGTAGCCAGTGGAGCTAATGTGGTTGATACTATATTTAATCCTGATGGTTATATTTATTGGGCTCTTCTGTTTTTCCTTGTTGTGGGTTTCACTTTCTTCTATACTATCGTGGTTTTCCAGCAACAAAATCTGGCTGAGACGCTGCAGCGGCAGGGAGGTTTCATCCCGGGCATACGACCGGGGCGTCCCACGTCCGACTATTTGAACAAGGTGGTCATCCGCATCACCTGGGGAGGGGCGTTGTTTCTGTCCTTGGTTGCAGTGGCACCTATTCTGTCACGGTGGCTTGTGGGAACTCAGGCGAGCACTACTTTGATGCTTATCTCAGCAGCTGGACTGTTGATTGTCGTGGGCGTGGTTCTGGATACCATGAGGCAAATTGAAGCGCAGCTTTTGATGCGCCACTACGAGGGGTTCATCAAGTGACCAAACAAAAGCAATTGAAGGTAATCCTTTTAGGAGCACCGGGAGCGGGCAAGGGGACCCAGGCTGTTACTCTGTCCAAAAAGCTGGGGCTGGTTCATATCGCTACCGGCGACCTTTTCCGCAAGGAGCAGGAGAGCGGTAGTGAGCTGGGCAAGACCGCTAAGTCCTATATGGAGAAAGGACAGCTTGTTCCCGACGAGATAACTGTGAAGATGCTTCTGGGGAGAATCTCTGCGCCAGATTGTGCCAAAGGGTTTATTCTGGATGGCTTTCCCAGGACACTGGAGCAGGCAAAGGCTCTGGAGAAGGCGTTGGCAGCGCAGAAGCAAAGCATCGATATGGTGCTGTATATCAAGGTTTCTAACAAAGAGCTTTTGAGGCGACTTAGCGGGCGTTGGATATGCCGCGATTGCCAGGCTCCGTATAATATAGTTGAAAAGCCGCCCAAGACAAAAGGAAAATGTGACACTTGCGGTGGCGAGCTTTATCAGCGTGCTGATGACACGGAGGCGACTGCTAGGAAAAGACTGGATGTCTATTTTGCTCAGACCATGCCTCTTATAGAATATTATACTAAGGCAGGCAAGTTGGAGGAGGTTAATGGAGAGCAGGGCATTGAGGCTGTGGGCAAGGATATGATAGTGGTCCTCAAAGCGAAGAGTAAGTAATGCAGCAGACTATGCATGAAATAGGTATAATAATAAAGTCCTCCCACGAAATCGCTATAATGCGGGAGGCTGGTCGCGTAGTGGCTGCTGTTATTGAAGCACTGACCAAGGAGGTTAGACCGGGGGTGACCACAGCAGAGTTAGACAAACTGGCTGCCCATGAGTTTAAAAAACGAGGAGCTGTGGCATCGTTTAAAGGGTATCGTGGTTTCCCTGCCTATATCTGTACTTCGGTGAACGAAGAGGTGGTTCATGGGATACCCGGAAACAGGGTGCTCAGAGAGGGTGATATAATCTCTCTCGATGTGGGAGCCTTGTTGAATGGCTTTCATGCGGACGCTGCTGTGACTTTGCCTGTGGGCAGGATAAGTCCTGGGGCTGAGAAGCTTATTGATACGACCAGAGGAGCTTTGGAGGTTGGTGTTGCTGCTGCTAAGGGTGGAGCCAGGCTCGGTGATGTATCGGCAGCGATTCAGGCTTATACTGAGTCGAGAGAGTTTTCAGTGGTGAAAGAGTATGTGGGGCACGGCATCGGGAGGGATTTGCACGAGGACCCACAGGTTCCCAATTTCGGAATTGGCGGTGAGGGTCCGTCGCTGAAGAATGGTATGACCATAGCTATAGAGCCTATGGTTAATGTTGGAGTATGGCGAACCAGGGTGACGGATAATAAATGGACGGTGGTAACTGCGGATGGAAAGCCTTCCGCCCACTTCGAGCATACCATTGCTATCACCGATGGTGTGCCGGAGATATTGACTGTGCTTTAATCTGCAGGAAAGGGTGAGCTGTCAGCAGATGCCCAAGAAGGATGCTATAGAAGTTGAGGGAACGGTAAAAGAGCCTTTGCCTAACGCTATGTTTCGTGTGGAATTGCCGAATGGGCATCAGGTTCTGGCTCATGCATCTGGGAAGATGAGGCTTCATTTCATAAGGATACTGAGGGGCGATAGGGTGCTGGTGGAGCTATCGCCATATGATTTAACACGTGGAAGGATTACCTATCGGTTCAAGTAATTCTGGGGATTGGTGCGATGAAGGTTAAAGCTTCGGTGAAAGTTCGTTGTGAAAAGTGCAAGGTAGTGAAGCGCAAAGGCGTGGTTAGAGTTATTTGCACAAATCCGAGACATAAACAAAGACAGGGTTAGTCTATTCAGGAGGGGCAATGGCGAGGATAGCCGGTGTTGACATACCTAAAGGAAAGCGCGTAGAGGTAGCGCTGGGCTATATATATGGAATCGGCCCAGCCGTGAGCAAAAAAATATTGGAGCAGACAGGCGTCAACCCCGATACAAGAGTCAAAGACCTCACTGACGAGGAGATAAATCGTATCCGCGAGGTTATTGACAAGGGGTATAGGGTAGAAGGTGACCTCCGGAAAGAGGTTAATTTCAATATCAAGCGGCTTATTGAGATTGGCAGTTACCGTGGTCTCAGGCATCGCAGAGGGTTACCAGTTCGTGGGCAGCGGACCAAAACCAACGCTCGCACGAAACGTGGGCCTCGCAAGACAGTGGCTGGCAGAGGCAGACGCCGCGGCGCGTCCAAGAAGTAGCGGAGGTGACTAATGGTTAATAAGAAGAAGTCATCCAGGCCTGGTAGACGAGAAAGGAAGGCGATCCCGCGGGGTCGCGCCTATATACAGTCAACGTTTAACAATACCATAATCACATTGACTGACCCTCAGGGCAATGTCATTGCCTGGGGCAGCTCTGGAACTGCTGGATTCAAAGGTTCGCGCAAGGGCACAGCCTATGCCGCCCAGAGGGCAGCCGAGGCTGCTGCTAAAAAAGGGATGGAGCAGGGACTGCGCCAGGTTGATGTGTATGTAAAAGGTCCCGGGAGTGGGCGGGAGGCAGCTATCCGTTCTCTTCAAGCTGCGGGGCTCAACATTACCAGTATTAAAGATGTAACACCTATTCCTCACAATGGTTGCCGCCCCCCGAAGAGGAGAAGGATATAAAGGAGGTTCGATATGGCCCGTTATACTGGGCCGGCTTGTCGGATTTGTCGTCGTCAAGGCGATAAGCTGATGCTAAAAGCGGCAAAATGTTTTACTCCAAAATGCCCTGTGGAGAAGCGTCATAGTTCTCCTAGACAGCGTATTGGTGCCCAGCGTAGTGGTGCCCGGCGCAAGGTCTCTGAATATAGCCTGCAACTGAAAGAAAAGCAAAGAGTACGCTACGTCTACGGTGTGCTTGAGAGACAGTTCAAGAGGCACTATTCTGAAGCTGAGCGCCGTCCTGGTCTTACCGGAGAGAATCTGTTACAGATACTAGAGATGAGGCTCGATAATGTAGCGCATCGTCTCGGCTTTGCTGATTCTCGCCGCCAGGCAAGGCAGATTGTGTTGCATGGGCACTTAACCGTTAATGGACATGTCGTTGATGTCCCCTCTTATCAGGTTAAGGTGGGCAATGTTATCTCGTGGAAGGAAGGGAGCTCAAAACTGGTGCTGTACCAGGTGGTGGTTAAAGATATCGGGAGCAAAACAATACCAAGCTGGCTGGGCTTGGAGCGCGAGACTCTTTCTGGTCGTGTGCTCGCTGTACCGGCACGTAGCGATATCGATTCTACTATTGATGAACGTCTCGTTGTAGCATTCTATTCAAGGTAGCAAATCGATTATCTAGTTGAGGAGGCAGTGCGTTGCTGCAGGTTGTGAATTCCAAAATAGAATGCGAAAGTAGTTCCGAAAACTACGGAAGGTTCGTTATCGAGCCCTTGGACCCAGGCTTTGGGATTACATTAGGAAATAGCCTGCGTCGTGTGTTGCTCAGTTCGCTTCCCGGGGCTGCTGTAACCGCAGTCAAGATTGAGGGAGTGCAGCATGAATTCACTACTATTCCTCATGTCAAGGAGGATGTGGTGGAGTTCCTGCTAAACGTCAAAGAATTGAGGCTGAGGGCTCTAACCGATGTCCCGGGGAGATTATTCCTCGAAGCCAGCGGTGAGGGGGCAGTTTGTGCGGGCGACATAAAGCCCTCTGCTGAGTTCGAGATAGTGAATCCGGAGCTCCATCTGGTTACTCTTGATTCCTCGGATGCTCAACTTAATATAACATTGTATGTGGAACAAGGAAAGGGATACGTACCGTCGGGTCGTGGGGATGGTTTGCCTCTCGGAGTGATTCCTGTAGATGCCATTTTCACACCGATGCGCCGTGTGAACTACTCGGTAGGTAAAACCCGTGTCGGTCAGGTGAGCAACTACGACCGGTTGATTTTGGAGGTGTGGACTGACGGCACAATCTCTCCCAGAGAAGCACTCGCTAAGAGCGCTGAGATATTGACCAAGCACTTTTCCCTGTTCTGTGATTTGGGCAAGGTTCAGGTCGAGGGCGAGAAGCCTACTGCACCTGCAATTCCTCCTGAGCAATATGAGATGCCCTTGGAGAAGCTTAATCTCTCGGCTCGCACGTTTAACTCTTTGCGCCGAAGCGGTATAACCAAAGTGGGTGAGCTCCTGGAGAAGACGGATGAGGATTTACTTGCCTTAAGGAGCTTTGGGCAGAAGTCGATGGAGGAAGTGAGAGAGCGACTTCAGGTGCTCGACTTGCAGCCCAAAGCCTCCGAGGAGAAAAAGAGGTCGCGTCGGGGCGAAGTTAGCGAGTCCAATTCTAACGAAGATTCGGAGTTAGGAAAGGTCTAGTCGTATTGCGATGGTGAGGATAAGATGAGACATAAGATAGCCGGTCGAAAGCTCTCCAGAGCAACTGACCACAGGATGGCACTTTATAGAAATCTAGTGACTGACCTCCTGTGCTATGAGAAGATTGTCACCACTGAGGCTAAGGCTAAAGAGGCGCGCTCCCTGGCTGAGAAGATGATAACGCTGGGCAAAAAGGGGGGCTTGCCTGCTCGCCGGCAGGCGCTCGTTGTAGTCTACGATAAGGACGTGGTAAACAAGTTGTTTACTGAGCTTGGGCCAAGATATGCCCAGAGGGCAGGCGGCTATACCAGAGTGGTTAAGCTGGGTCCAAGGTTGGGAGATGGAGCGCCCATGGCGCAGTTAGAACTGGTTTAGATGGAGCTGCCACCAACCAGGAAATTCGCTCTAATAGTAGAATATGATGGTACGAGTTATCATGGGTTTCAGGTGCAGGTTGGTGAGCTTACGATTCAAGGAGAGATTGAGCGTGCACTGAGGAAGATTACTGGAGAGAGGATAAGAATTACCGGGGCTGGTCGCACAGATGCCGGTGTGCATGCTAAGGAACAGGTAATTAGCTTCAAAACATCGTCAAGCTTATCTCTCCAGATTTTGATAAGGGCGCTCAATTTCTATCTGGTGCCGAACATAGCGATAAAGGGGGGGGACACAGTAGAGGAAAGCTTCAACGCGCGGAGAGACGCAACCGGTCGGGAATATCGTTATACAATTCTAAATAGCTCGACCACCTCGCCACTGCGACGGAATTTCACCTACTTTGTGCCTGTGGCTCTGGATATCGAGGCAATGAACGAAGCCTCTCGGGCACTTCTGGGAAGGCACGATTTCGCTTCGTTCACCGGCGCTATGAAGGGTAAGGGAACGGTACGCAATGTCGTTAAAGCTGATGTGTTAAGGGAGGGAGACGAGGTTTTCTTTGATATGGTGGCAGGCGCTTTTTTGCCCAGGCAGGTGCGTAGCACTGTTGGCTCTCTGATAAGAGTGGGATTGGGCAAACAAGGTGTGGAGGCATTTAAGGAGATGGTTAGAGCGAAAAGGTTCGGGCTGGCAGCCCCCGTGGCGCCGGCTTGTGGTCTTTGTTTGATGAAAGTAAACTATCCTGAGCACAAGTTCAGCAAGAGGCAAGCATATGAAAACCTATAGCACTAAGGCTTCTGATATCGAGAGGAAGTGGCATGTTATCGATGCTTCGGGGAAGACCCTGGGCAGGGTGGCAACCGCGGTGTCGGTTCTGCTAAAAGGGAAACATAAGACAATTTATTCGCCTCATCTCGATGTGGGCGATTACGTTATCGTAGTAAATGCGGCAAGGGTGGAAGTAACGGGCAAAAAGATGACCCAGAAGATATACTATCGTCATTCCAATTACCCGGGGGGATTAAGGAGCGTAAGGCTGGATGAAATGCTGGAAACCCATCCTACCCGCGTAATTGAGCATGCGGTGAAGGGAATGCTGCCCCACAATCGTCTGGGTGCAGCTATGTTCAAAAAACTTAAGGTCTATGCTGGTCCTGAGCATCCTCACGAGGCTCAGGTTAAAGCTGCAGAGAAGGAGAACTAGGTTGAGCGAACAAGCCTATTTTCGTGGTACGGGACGCCGCAAGTCAGCAGTAGCTCAGGTAAAGCTGATGAAGGGGAAGGGCGCCATCATTATAAACGGCAAGCCCATGGAGGAACTATTCAGCATAGATCGGCTGCGTTCGACCATTTTGGAACCACTCAAGGTCACAAACACCTCAGATAAATTCAGTGCCATCGTAAAGGTAACTGGAGGTGGCACTGTGGGTCAGGCGGGGGCAATCAGCCATGGTATAAGCCGTGCCTTGATTAAAATGGACGAAAGCCTTAAGCCTCAGCTTCGCAGCTTCGGTCTGCTCACCAGGGATTCCAGGGTTAAGGAACGGAAGAAGTATGGGCTGAGAAAGGCTCGCAAGGCGCGCCAGTACCGCAAGAGGTAAGCCATCTGCCTGTGTGGCGGCTTGCTTTCGCCAGAGAACCGTTCCTTTTTGCAACTTGCTTGTGCCGTAATTGATTCTTAGCGTATAAGGAGAACGCCGTCGGTGGAGATATCGGAAGTAAGCAGGAACACGAAGCTTCTGATCAACGGCGTTCCTTTCGTTGTAGAGGACGTCAAGTTCGTTAAGCCCGGCAAGGGTCGAGCCAACTACTACCTCAAGCTGCGCAACCTCTTCGATGGCAACGCACGGGAGCAGACCTATCATTCCGGAGACAAGGTTGAAGAGGTTAATGTCTCTAGCAACGAGATGCAATATCTCTATGCAGAGGGCGACCACTACGTGTTTATGGATAATGAGAACTTCGAGCAGCACCATGTGCCCAAAGAACAGCTCGGGACGAGAATTCAGTTCCTAAAGGAAGGCGCTGTGGTCACAGTATCGATAATGGGTGGCAAGGTTCTTGAAATAACTCTGCCCAAGTTCGTTGAGTTAGCAGTGGTGAAAGGCGCTGCAAGCACCAGGACGGATACAATCACCGCTCAGGCAAAGATGGTTGAACTTGAGACAGGCTGTGTTCTGGCGGTGCCCGCTTTTGTAAAGGAAGGTGATATCCTCAAGGTGGATACGCGCACCTGCGCCTATGTGGAACGAGCCAGTACAAAGAAGTGAAGTGGGTTAAGGGATGACCCGGGATGAATCCTCACGCCTCCTCAGAATCAAAGCCAATCTCGAACGACGCGCACTAATCCTCGATGTCATTCGCGCTTTCTTCAGAGACGAAGGTTTCCTTGAAGTAGAGACACCGCTCATCACACCTGCAGTTGCACCAGAACAATACATCGACCCTTTCAGAGTCGATAGTTGGTTTCTCTCAACCTCGCCAGAGTTGCACATGAAGCGTTTGCTTGCTTCTGGCTACAGAGAGATTTATCAAATTTGCCATTGCTTCCGCAAAAGCGAGCGGGGACAGTTGCATAACCCCGAGTTCACCATGCTGGAATGGTACCGCGTTGGCGCTGACTATCTGAAGATTATCGAGGATACCGAACGGCTGGTGCTTGCTATCGCTGTTAAGCTCGGCTTGGGCTCGACTATACGTTATCGGGGCAACAAGATTGACCTGTCTTCTCCCTGGCACAGGATAGCTGTTCGAAAGGCTTTTCTCCTATCTGCCGGATGGGACCCCCTCAAGCGCCTCGACGCAAAGCGGTTCGATATTGACCTTGTTGAGAAGGTGATACCCAGCTTTGCCTCGAACCGCCCCACCGTGCTTCTGGATTATCCGGTAGCAATGGCTTCTCTGTCCAGGCTGAGGCAGGGGAATCCTCCAGTCGCTGAGCGCGCAGAGGTGTTCATCGGTGGGCTGGAGATTGCCAATGCCTACAGCGAGCTCACTGACGCTGTTGAGCAGGAGAGGCGTTTCAGACAGGAAATCGAGAGCCTGGAAAGACAAGGTAAAAAGGACCTCAAAATGCCTCAGGGATTTTTAGCTGCGTTGCCCGACCTTCCCTCATGTGGAGGCAATGCCCTGGGTGTCGACCGTCTGGTCATGCTGTTCTGCGATGCTGACTCTATCGATGAAGTCATCCCTTTCCCCTGGGAAAGTGCTTAACATAAAGCATAAGCCGCTTGCGTTGATATCTGTAGAGGCACGGTGTCTCTACTTTTTCTCCAACCTCTGCGCTCCTGTTGAAATTTCCCCATTGGGCGTGCATAATGAATCATCCTTAAGGATGTTAGTTGTTATTGAGGAGGGGATGCGATGAGAGCCGCGATAGTGGAGGGCAAGCGGAAGTTCTTGGTAAAAGAAGTGCCCGAGCCTGTTCTGGATAAAGACGAAGTCCTGATAAAGGTGCAGTATTGCGGGATATGTGGCTCAGACTTGCACGTTTTCAAAGAAGCCGCTGGCGTGGGATTCGGCCATGAGTACTCGGGAGATATTGTTGGGATGGGGTCAGAGGTTAAAGGATGGAGGATGGGAGAACGGGTGGCAGTTGAACCCGCCGCCCCGTGTGACGAGTGCTTTTGGTGCCGGCGCGGCGAATGGGGGCTCTGTGAACAATACTTTGTTGCGCTGGTGGAATACAAGGGTGCTTTTGCCACCTATGCTAAGGCCAAGCACTATCGCCTTCATAAACTGCCGAAAGAGCTGGGTTATGAAGAAGGGGCTATAATTGAGCCAACAACTTGCGCTTTGCATGCCGTTAAAGTGGCCGGAATGCAGAAAGACGATGTTGTGGCTGTGCTTGGTCTAGGTCCTATAGGGCAGCTTGTGGCGAGGGTGGCGAAGGTATTTGGAGCCAGAGCAATCTACGCTACAGAAATCAGCAAATCCAGAATCGAGTTAGCCAGAGGTGCTGTGGACGAAATCATAAACCCCACTCAGACCAATCCTGTGGAGAGGATTCTGGAGCTTACCGGTGGCAGAGGCCCCGACATAGTCTTCGAATGTGCTGGAACTGTCGCGACAACGCAGGAGTCGATAGCTTTGGTGAGGAAGGGTGGAACTGTAGTTATTGTAGCGATATGCTTCGAGACAGTTGAATTGCCAGTCAGTAACATCAACCTGAGAGGGCTTACGGTAAAAGGGTCGATGTGTTTTTCGCCCGGCGAATATGCCATTGCACTGAATCTGATAAAAGACAAGAAGATCAATGTAGCACCTCTGCTGCAAATTAAGATGCCTCTGGACAAAATCAACGAGGCATTCGAAATGTCGCTCAGAGGCGAAGGCGGAAAGATTCTGATAAAGCCGTAGGGGCGCGGTCACCGCGCCCTCAATATTTACTTCTTATGCATCTCTATGAGCGTGTTTCTCGCTTCTGCCCCCCTGTAGTCCGCGAAGCTTAATACTGTGGGGTCGGTCCTCACATCGAGCACGGCGGGCAGCCCTGAGTCAAAGGCTCTCTTCAAAGCCGGTTTGATTTGCCTGGGTTCGGTAACAAGTTCACCGTATGCTCCCAGGCTCTCCGCGTACTTGTCGTATCTCACCTCTTCGCTCAGTATGGAACAAGCCTCGCGGCATTGGTTGAGCTGCTGGTCGTGCCTCACCATGCCCCACTGGCAGTCGTTGCTTACCACCACCACTATTTGCTTCTTGTGCCGCACAGCAGTATCTATCTCGCTGGCGTTGAGCAGAAAAGAGCCGTCGCCCGTTATTACAAGCACCCTCTTATTCGGTTTTGCCGTTTTTATACCTATCCCGAAAGGGATGCCTCCACCCAGATGCCCCAGCGAGCCGCCCAGGGCATTTATATAACTGCGCGGCTGGTTGGCATGGAACAGAGGGGTGACGTGAGCGTGAATGTCGCCGCCGTCCATTACGATAACTGAGCCGTCGCCCAGAAACTCGCAGACTTCCTTGCCCAGCCTCCTGGGGTCTATGGGTTTGCTCGAACTCGAGGCACCTTCAGTAAGCGTATCCTGAATAGACTTAGAGATGCCCTTCACGGTCTTTACCCACTCTGTTTCCCTGCGCTTTTTCCTCGAGGCGCTGAGCGCGTCCTGAGCTGCCTCGGTCAATTGAGTTAGGACGGCTCTGGCATCCCCCCATATCCCCAGGTCAATTGGTCTGTTCCTGCCGATTTCCAGAGGTTCGATGTCTACTGAGATTATGCTCACATCGGGTGCATAGAAGTTGCCTGTGCCAAAGTTCAGTATTTCCTCGAATCTGACTCCTATGGCGAGAAGTACATCAGCTCCTGCTATACTTCCGAAGTTGAGGCCTACAGGACCGCCGCAAAGCGGATGGTCATCCGGTATGCCTCCTTTCCCGCCTATGGCATAACAGACGGGAATCTTCAGGAGCTCGGCGAACTTCACCAGCTCTTTCGAAGCGCTGGACCAGAGTATACCGCTCCCGATCAATATGCCGGGCTTCTCCGCGTCTAGTAACCACTTTACAGCTTTCTTCACCAGTTGAGGGTCTCCATAGGGGCGGGCGTCGGTTCTGTACTTTTGTGATGGAACAATTGGGGCGTCCTTTGAGTCCGCTTCGAGTATCAACAGGTCATAGGGTATATCCAATAGTACAGGGCCCTTTCGACCTGTGGTGGCTTGTCTGAAAGCTGTGGCTACATACTCCGGAAGGCGGCTTGTGGATGTAGGGGAACCTCTCCATTTCGTAATGGGGTGATACGCATCCCTGGAGTCGAATTCCTGAACAGCACCCTTGCCAGTATAGCAGAATGGTGTGGAGGTGCAGATGGCGACAACAGGCGCGCAGGCATACCAGGCAGCAGCCATACCGGCCGCCAGATTGATAGCACCGGGCCCCGCTGTAACCATGCACACCCCGGGCTCGCCTGTGGCCATGGCGTAGCCTGTAGCAGCATTAGCCACAGCCTGCTCATGCCTCATGTCCAGAAGCTCTATCCCCTCATCCAGGCATGAATCGTATATCTCGCTCAGCTCGCCGCTCAAGGTGAAGATGGTCTTAACCTTCTCATTCTTCAAAGCCTTGCCCACC
>CAYHAX010000213.1:0-3056 GCA_964354695.1 uncultured Dehalococcoidia bacterium | reverse complement strand
GTGAAACCGGACAGCAAATCCCAGCTCGCTGCGAAGATGGCGAAGATAGCGGCCAGAATAAGTACCCTGAGTATAAACGGCTCTTGCGAAATGGCAGGGAATATAAGAAGAAGAAGGCAAATGAGCAGGGCCACTGTCCTGCTGGGTAGGACAAATATTTCCCCTCTCAGCAGCTTGTATGACCTTGAAATGTAAGCTGCCAGTATATTCATCCTCTCTCTTCCTCGAACCTTATCCCGAAAAGGCCTTCAGGCCTGATTAATATCACTATAAGCATGATGGTCAGAGCCACCGAAGTTTTAAGGAAGGCTCCTGATGGTGCCAGGAAAACTACCAGGTTCTCGGCGAAACCAAGAATGAGGGCACCCACCAGACTCCCTTTGAGGCTGCCCAGACCTCCGAGTACCACTATAGCGAGGACCATCACCAGGGGATGTGTCCACATTCCGGGGGTCAATACGAAAAGAGGGGCTACCAGCGCCCCTGCGACCGCCGCCAGGCCGACCGAGATGGCCATTGTGAGCATCTCCATCCTGGGAACATTAATTCCCATGAGGTTGGCAACCTCTCTATCCTGAGCAGTGGCTCTGATTGCGACACCAGACTTTGTTTTCATTAAAAAAAACCAGGTTGCCAGCAGCAGCAAAATTACCACACCCAGGGTCAGGAGTTGCTGATTGAGCACTGAAACGCCGAATATCTCCATTGACCCTGAGATGAGTTTGGGAACGCTTCGAGGGGTACCCCCAAATCCTTTCAGAATGGCTTCCTGTATTATGACTGCCAGAGCTATGGTCACTATAAGGGTCGTAGCCTCATGTTGCCGCACTCGCGCAATGACCAGCCTGTAACTGATTGTTCCTAAGACAGTGACTATAACGATGGCAATAACGATAGAAAGATAAAGGTTGAGGCCTACTGCACTGGCTAGGCTGTATATCAAATAAGCTGCAAGCATGTAGAAGGCGGTGTGTGTGAGGTTGACTATACGCGCGACGCCAAATATGAGGGAAAAACCTACAGCCAGCAGGGCGTATACTCCGCTTGAGACAAGCCCATATACTATGATATTCTCTGCCATAAGCTGTCCAGCCCAGAAGCCCAGTAACTCCAGGTATCCCCTCGGCGAAGCCTCGCCGAGGGGATACCTTTGTCTGGCTCTAATTCTATATACTTCTCAAGTTATGTCGCAACCAGCGTTTACCAGCCGAGTATTTCCGAATTCTACTGTTGTGTCCAGTATTCGATTACCCACGGAGGCAACTGGTAGTCAACTATGCCTTCGTACTTGACTCCCTGCCAGGAACCGTCTGCTGGCGGCCAGACCCCCTTAAGGGCTCCATTCTGCCATTGGACACCTACGGCGGTCACGTTACCAGGCCCCCATTTCACGTCATGGCTAGCGTCGAAAGCAAAATGGCCTGCTGTGCCCGCGTAATCGGTTTTTTCCAGTTCTACGACAATCTCATCTTGGTCGAGGCTGCCCGCCCTCTCGATAGCCCCCTTCAGGATATAGAGTGCGTCATAGGTTCCTGCATTATAGGTTGGGGTCTCTCCCATTTCTTCAATGAAGGCATCCATAAATGGCGCTGTCTTCTCAGTAAACTCTACACCCCGAGCATAAGTGTTTAATGTCGTCTCGTAGTTACCGAATCCACCTGTATTGTTGAAGAACTCGTCAGATTGGGCCATCACGTTAATACCAACCGAAGCTGCCGGTATCTCCAGCTCCTCCCACGCTCTAGCGTAAGGTATACCCACCGTCCCAGAGAGAGCGGTCATAATCATATTGGCACCTGAATCTTTGATGGCCTGCAGCTCTGCTGTGACGTCCGTGGCTTTGTCCGAAGGCTGCCAGACACCCACGACTTTGATTCCTTGGGGGGGAAGGTACGCCTGGGCAGCAGCAACTATGGCTTCTGTCCAAGATGCTTTCTCTGCGAGTACAGCTAATTTTGGCGCCATCTTGAGTTGCGCACCTATTTTCTTTGCAACCATCCCCACCAGCAGGAAGTTCAACTGCCCCAGGTAATTATTGTTGACTGGGGTGATCCTGAACCAGTACTTGTAGCGGTCGTAGTTCTCAGTCACATTCTTGCTTAGTTTCGTTTCACTCGAGCCGCAGACCATGAATATCTTCTGATTATCCATGGCGACTTCCTGCACTGCTAATGCAGCCTCACTTCTAATCGTCCCCATCAGGAAGTCCACCTTGTCAACGGTGATTGCTCCCTCCGCTGCGCTGGCGGCATCGAGAGGGCTCGCTAGCTCATTGGAGTCAACCTGTACCAGCTTAACCTTATAGTAATCGTCGCCAACCTTGACTCCACCTGCTGCGTTAATCTCCTCCGCTGCCAGGGTAGCTCCCATCCAGTGGTGTTGGCCCATTTGGACCTGCATCGGGCCAATCACGCCCACCTTTATCTCTTTTGCCTCCCCCCCACCACAACCAAACGCCCCTATTATCAGACTTGCGACTAAGAATAAAATTAGTACCTTTGATGCAATTCTCATATATTTTTACCTCCCCTTTAATTCAATCCATCTTGAACCTCTTCAGTTTGAGACTATCCATCACCCCCTTCCCCGGATAGATTAATGCGACTACTGCATCCCAGACAACTTTATCTCCCTATCTTAAGTCCTCGAGGTCTGATGAGAATTGGGTCGACAACTTCTTACACGATTCAGAGCGTTTTGTCAAGAGCCTGCCAGAGGTTTTTTTATCCCCGGCAGGTCACCTGGCGCACTTAGCCTTCTCGAGATGAACCAGAAGGATAGCGACATCAGCAGGCGTCACCCCGCTGATGCGGGAAGCCTGTCCCAGCGTAGCTGGCTGGAAGTGTTTCAGCTTCTCCCGAGCCTCCTTGCGAAAACTGACCACGCTATCGAAGTCGAAGCCCTGGGGGATAGCCTTCTCCTCCAAACGCCTTACCCGCTCCACCTCAGCCCTCTGCCTCTCGATGTACCCCTCGTATTTGGTCTCAATCTCCACCTGCTCCTCCACATCCAGGGCGAGGTCTGGCTTGCCCAAGCCAAGGTTGAGCAAAAGCCCA
>CAYHAX010000212.1:0-2435 GCA_964354695.1 uncultured Dehalococcoidia bacterium | reverse complement strand
GCGGATGGCATTATTCAAGCCGTGACACGTTGCTGGGAATCGGCGCGGTCTGAGCATGCTCTGGACTATCGCCGCCAGCAAGGGCTGTCAGTGAAACGTCCACAAATCGCAGTACTCTTGCAGCAATTGGTCGCCGCGGATGTTGCCGCAGTTGTGTTCAGCGCCAACCTGATCACGGGCAATCGCGACGAAGTCATGATCAATGCCAGTTTGGGTCTGGGTGAGAGCATTGTCGGCGGGACGGTCACGCCCGATACGTTTATTGTACGCAAATCAGATTTAGCCGTTGTACAGCGTGTCATTGCAGATAAACAACGCATGACTGTCTCTGCGCCAGGTGGGACACACGAAGTGGATGTGCCGCGCTTCTTGCGCAACACAACCTCGCTGAACGATGAACAAGTGATTGAAATGGCAAAGCTTGCCCTGACATTGGAAGTAACGATGGAACATCCTGTGGATGTCGAGTGTGCATATGCAGGGGGCGAGTTGTATTTGTTACAGTGCCGTCCCATCACTACGCTGAAGTAACATCACAACTTCCCATTCTCAATCTGACCTTGGGAGTGTATGCCCGGTTACGGTTGGTTATGGCTCATTCAATGCCAACGCAACCGCTTCATCCATGGTCATTGCCTGGCCTTCATCATACGTATCCGCAAACGCGTCTTCACCCATCCAGGAAATACAGGCTGCGATGACCTGATCTACATCCCTCTGCTCGAGCAGCGGGCGACGGTCGTTGATATCTTTGCGCGACGCGTCTGCCCATCCGATCATTCGCGCTGCGTTTTTGAGGTCACCAACGGCGACGAAAAGTCCTGCCATTCCTTCTATTGAGAATGTGACCCCAAGAGGATATATATTCTGAAACTCTTCTAGGGTATCTGCAAAGATCGCGCGCGCTTCATCTACACTATTCATGCGCAAAGCGAGGTGACCAATCCGAACCTTAGCCCAGAGATATTCTAATCGTTTTCCCAATATTTCAGACTGAGCTACTGATCTCTGCATAATAATCTAAACTTCGTAGCCTGCATCATGGATGAACGCCTGGATCAAATTGGGTTTACGCTGCAATCGTTTCTTAGCTTTATACAAATGAGCATCCAGCTCAGGAAGGTGGTCACATGCGATATTGGCCAGATCAGCCAGTTTCAGATAGCTCCAGACCCACTCGGTCGGGTTGAGTTCCGGAGCATATCCAGGTAATCTTTCGAGATGAAGGCGCTGGGTGGCTCCAGATGCCAGGTAATCTCTAAGAAACTGTGAGCGATGAGTTGGGCTGCCATCCCAAATCACCAGCAGCAAGCCAGGGATCAAGCGCTGAAGCTGTCCCAGAAAAGCGACCACTTCACGGCTGGTAATCGAATGCATATACGTTTTGAGAAACAACCTGCCTTGCGGCGTCACTGCGCCGATCACCGAGAGATGGTCATAGGACAAATACTCCTTCAAAATCGGTGTGCAACCGCAAGGGGCATAGGTGCGCACCACCATCGGCAGCAGATAGAAGCCCGACTCGTCTATGAAGACGATCGTTCGTCCTTCTTGGGCTGCCTTTTTTTCAACTCTGGCCACCGCTCTGCTTTCCATCGCTGGATCTCAGCTTCCTTGCGCTGTTTGGCTCGTCGAATGGGCTTCTGGGGTGTCCAACCCAGCTCTTTCAGAATGCGGCTCACATGGGCAGGGTGGTACTTCACGCCCAACTCGCGTTCGATGACCTGCGCTACCCGTGGACAAGTCCATAGATTGCCCCGAAAACCGAAGCTCTCTGCCCCACGTTCTAATAGCCCTGGAATGCGCCGCCGTTCTTCCGTGCTCAACCGGCGAGGAGAACCGCTGGACTTTTTCGAGTTGAGCGCCGCTTCTCCTCCTTCCTTGCCCGCTTTGATCCATTGGCTCACTGCTCCTTTGGTGACGCCCAACGCTTCGCCGATTTGTTTCTGCGCCCAACCTGCTTGGTATAACTTCCAGGCGCGTTTTCGACGTTCTTCCTTCCAGCTCTTAAGTTCTTTTTTGGCCATGCGGCCTATCAAACCATAGTTTAGTTTAATCCGCAAGGATCAGTAGATGCCTATGTCTGAAAGAATTCTCGTAGTAGAAGACGATCCAACTTTGCAAGAGACGCTTGCATATAACCTCACTCGCCAGGGCTATCTGGTTGATACCGCTGGTGATGGGCAAACAGCCATTGAGTCAGCCCGCGAGAATATACCTGATCTGGTTGTCCTCGATATCATGCTCCCTGTTCTGGATGGATTCGAGGTGTGCCGGATATTACGTCAAGAATCCAACGTATCCATTCTGATGTTAACCGCCCGAGATGACGAGATCGATCGGGTGATCGGACTTGAGATGGGCGCAGATGATTATTTGACCAAACCTTTTAGCATGCGTGAGTTCTTAGCCCGGGTGAAAGCGCAGCTCCGCAG
>CAYHAX010000211.1:0-4935 GCA_964354695.1 uncultured Dehalococcoidia bacterium | reverse complement strand
CATCGGGGACAATCAAGCGACCATTCATAATCATACCCATCGCTCTGGCGTTGACCATTGTGGGGATACTTTACGACCCCCACGTAGGCACCGAGACCGACGCTGCAAACATGATGTCGGAGGATGTGCCTGTGGTGGCTAACTTCAAGACCCTGCAAGAAGTGGCAGGCGGTGTGAACGCGCTGAGCGTGTTCGTAGAAGCCGACGATGTAACCGACCCCAGCGTTCTGGCATGGATGCTGCGAGTCGAGAGCTTCGCCCTCACCAACCCCGACGGCATCGTGGGCGGCACCAGCAGCATCGCCGACATCGTCTTGCAGGCTAATGGCGGGCAGATGCCACAAACCTCAGCCCAGGTCAAACAAATACTGAGCGCGATGCCACATGCGGTCACAAGCAACCTGGTAAACGCCGATTTCACCGCTGCCAATGTCTCGATTGCGCTCACCGGAGGACTATTTGAGGCAAACGAAATAAGAGCGCTTCGAGCCGATTTAGCACAGTACGCAGCCGACCACGCTGATGGAGCCGATACCACAGTAACCGGAACCGGAGTCGTCAACTATGAGATGCTGGACGCCCTCAGCAGCGGTCGTATGAAGATGACCCTTATAGGCGTCGGCTTTGTCTTTCTGGGGCTGTTCTTCCTCTTCAGGCTGAGCATCCGAAATGCCCTGATAGCCATAATACCCATAGCAGTAGTCACATTCTGGTCCAGCGCCATCATGTACCTCCTGGGAATCAAGTTCAACCCTATGACAGTCACCCTGGGCGCGTTGATTCTGGGCATTGGATGCGAATACACCATACTATTGATGATGCGCTACTACGAAGAGCGAGGCAAAGCAAAGGCGCCCGGAGAAGCGATGGTCGATGCCGTGGGGGGCATTGGCAGAGCAATCATCGCCTCCGCGCTCACAACCATCGGCGGCTTCACTGCCCTGCTGGCTGCCGGAGACTTCCCGGTAGTCCGCGACTTCGGCATCATCACCGTAATAGATATTTCTCTGGCTCTGCTCAGCACACTGGTGCTCATGCCTGCGCTGATTGTCTCGATAGACTCGTGGCGAGAGAGACGCCGCCTGTCATCTGCACACACCGAAGTGTAGAGCGTCCTCAAAATAGTGGGGAAAGCAACGACTCGGTACGTCCGGGGACTGATGTGCAGAGTTCAGGAAGGCTCGAGGCTTCAGTAGCGGCTAACGCCTCGCTACGATAGCACCCTTGCTCACCGGTTGCCACAATCCAGCAAATATCTTCACAATCTCGGGGTCGAAGTGTGTCCCGGCGCAGCGCAACAGCTCGTCCACCGCCTCTTGATGGCTTAGCCTCTGCGGGCGATAAGGTCGTGGTGACGTCATAGCGTCATAGGCGTCAGCCACAGCCAGAATGCGGGCTTCCAGGGGGATGCTATCGGCAATCAAACCCGCCGGGTACCCTTTCCCATCGAAGCGCTCGTGATGATGCTGTATGATAGGCAAACATGCGCTTAAGCCTTTGATATGCTTGAGTATCGCCACACCGAACTTGGGATGCTCGCGAATGGCGAGCAATTCCTCAGTGGTCAACGGTCCGGGCTTCAAAAGAACCCTGTCGGGGACTTTAATCTTGCCTATGTCATGCAGCAAAGCCGCGGCTTCCAGCGTGGATATCTTATCAGAGGAGTAATGAAGGGCTTCGGCAACGCGCGCAGCATACTCGCTGGCTTTCTTAGAGTGACCGTAGGTGCTGGTATCCTTGGCGTCAACAGTAGCTGCCAGAGCGTGCACGGCGCTCAGCACCTCCTGCTCTCCGTTGAAATTGATGCCCAGCGTCCGCGAAAGGTCGCTTGCCAGGGACACCCTGTTCCTGCCTGCCTGCTTACTCCAGTATAAAGCGCCGTCAGCCGCCTGCAGAAGCGACTCCCTCATGACCCCGCTTGTGGGCCAGGTAGCCACGCCTATGCTGCAGGTTATGGCAACTCCTTTAGAGTCCATCTCGGACTCCACTCTGCGCCGTATCCTCTCAGCTACGTTGTAGGCATCGTCCAGCGAGGCTTCAGGGAGCAGTATGGAGAACTCATCCCCGCCGTAACGGAAGGGTATATCTATTCCTCTGATTGCCACCTTGATGCATTGCGCAATTTTCTTGAGGATTTCGTCTCCAGCCAGGTGACCGAAGGCATCATTATAAGACTTGAACACATCGATATCCAGGAACAGCACGGAGAATATGCTGCCGAAGCGAGAACACCTTGCGATTTCCTCATCGATGCGCTGGTGGAAAAAACCATGGCTGAGCAGACCTGTCAGCTCATCGGTGTGGACTCGCTCTCTAGTCTGAGCATAGAGATGAGCGTTCGCCACTGCGCCAGCCGACTCTGTGCTGACCTTCGCGAGCAAGTCTAAATCGTCATATGTATAGGAACCCCGCGGCATCTTCTCGCCCAGCGCCAGAACCCCCACCAGTTTGCCCCTGCTGTTCATGGGCACAAGCAATCCGAAGTCTGTGGTTTCGACGAAATTCCTCTCGGCATCGCCCAGCACCCTGAACTCCGAGGCTGTCCTTATGTTTTCGCGCGAAAGGGGTTTATTATTATCCGCAAGCCACTTCACAATATGGCTATCCTTGCGGAATTTAATCGTCAGAGGCTGAGCCACCCCGGACTGCTGATGGGCGAACTGCGAAATGAACTCGCCGTTGACAGGCAGAAGAAGGCTCACATGGGAAGCGCCCAGAGCCCCGGGTATGGGCTCCAGCAAATTCTCAGCCAGGTCACTCAGACTGAGCATATCTATAATCTTTTTGGGGAGGTCCAGCACCGTCTGCCGCTGGGCTAAGCGATTGCCGTAGAGGATTTTATCCACTCTCCTCTGTACGGGCTGCCTCAACTCAACAATCAGCCAGGGCAGGATGAATATCAGCAGAGCAATAGTGATGATGCCTGTCGGTGTAATCCAGCCACTGGAGACGTGCTGCAAGCCCCAGAGCGACACTATATAAAGGGGGGAAACCAGCAGGCTGGCAAGCAGATAGATGAGGTATTCCTTCACAGCAGGCCTGAGATTAAGCGCCTGGTGTTTGCCAACAGGGCCGGTTACGGGCGCAGCGCTGCCTGCTGAATCAGCCCGCTCAGGTGGATATCTATGCGCTGGGGAGACAGCCACTCTTCTATACTCTCCTGTAGCCGAGGGACATACCTGTCCTCACGTCTGTGATTCTATTATGATACAGGTTTACCTGAGGTCAATCCTACGGTCGTAACTAAATCGAAAGTACTTTAGCGTAGAGCAAACCTCACCGAACCTCCCAAACCAGGGGCAGCATCAGGCTGTGCAGCCGGAGCATCCCCGCAATCTACCCAAACCTGCCGGCAGCCAAAATGTGATGACTTTCCCTTTTCATCCCGCGGTACTGTTTCACCGGACATGTAGGATAAGTGAATATAAGTTAAGTACCACCGCCGAAAATGTGATGACTTTTTAACTTTTCACTCCCTGAATTTTATGACTTCTTAATCAGGGAACGTTATGATAAGCGGGCATATAACTTTAGAATTAGAACTATAGTTATGTTCCCCCTTCAAAATCGGGGGGTAAAGGTAAGATAAGGTAAGTATCGAGACCGTTTACTAACGAGCAGTTTGCCATGACTTATCCCCTGGGAAGGCTCTTCTTTTCGATTTTCACCTCACTTTAGGGGGGGCCATCATTTTTTGCTCCCTTCGCGGCTATATTTCCTTCCAATCTTCTGTTTTTGGGCATAGTTCACCTATGTCAGACTACGGTTAAGGCCTTTGCTTCCTCTCTAAAGGTAACGCCAGTCAGCAGCTTCACCAACCTCTTTAGGTTAAGTGCCATGAAAGTAAGGTAGCTCTGAATAGTATGTCTCGCCAGTCCCAAATAGCGACTCCTGATAAAGCCATGCCATTTCCTGGCCTCACCAAACTTCCTCTCTATCTTATACCGCTCCTTTAAAGCCTCCCTGTACCACTCACTCTTTTCTAACTCAATCCAGCCTCCTTTGTTCCTGTCCTTTTTCGCAGTCCGATAGCTGTTGAGCCTTATCGCTGATTTAATCCCCTTTTGCTTCAGGTAGTAGTGATTTTCACCATCATCGTAACCTCGATCACCCGTCACGGTCTGTACATCCACCCCCTTGCTTAAATCCTTTTCCACCAGATTCTTTAGCTTATGCCCATCTTAATCATTGGCATACCCAGGAATAACACTGGTCACAAGCCCAGTCTCAGCATTAAGGCTTACCTGGTCTTTATATCCATAGAAGTACTGGCTCTCTCGATGCTTTTTGCCGTCCCGGTCTACAACTACCTTACCCCCTTTAGCTCCCCAACTGGCATCCTTGTCACGGGGGCCTTTATCCTCCTTCTGCCTCTTTCTATCCTTCTCTAAATTGACATCGGCTACCAAGTGAACACTATCCACTACCTGAAGCTTGCCGAATTTGACTCCCTTCTCCTGGGCTATCTTGATTATCTCATTAAACAGCTCCTCGTAGACCTTTGTGCCAGCGTTCTGCATTAGCCTATTCTTAAATAAGGTCAATGTGGAATGATCGGGTGCTTTTTCGTCAGCACCAAGCCCCAGAAAGTACCCTATAGCTAAGCTATCGTCAGACATCTCCTCTATCATCCTCTCTGAGACATCCCATAGGTAACAAAGAAGCAACATCTTCAAGATAATGGTGGGATTGTAGGGCGCTTGCCCTATCTCCCCTTTACCTTTGTAATGCCTGAGTAGTTTCTTGGTGAAACTATCCCAATCTATCACCTCGTTTAGCTTCCTTAGAAAATGGTCTTTGGATACCTTCTGCTCATAGAGAAAGTTGCCGAAGAAGGAGTTCCCCCTCGTTTCTTTACATCTCATCTTTGCCATATCTTAGCCTCCAGTATTTCTTTACTTAACAATAACAGCTTCATGGCTATCTCGCTATACC
>CAYHAX010000210.1:0-4032 GCA_964354695.1 uncultured Dehalococcoidia bacterium | reverse complement strand
TCTTCTCCACAGACGCAGGTCTTTTCAATCTGCCGTTGTGTTTGGAGCTTGCACTTAACCAAGGCAAGCGATTCAAGAGTCGCCGCAGGATAGGCATTGCTACACCAGACCCTTTGACTTTCACCTCCGTTGAACAGGTGTTGGATGCATTCCAAACTCAGGTGGAATATATGGTGGCTCGCATGGTTTCCGACCTGCAGGTTATCGAGAAAGGAAATCGTGACTATCATCCTACACCTCTTTCTTCCATGTTGGTGGATGGCTGCTTAGAATCAGGCAAAGATGTTACAGATGGTGGAGCGCTTTACAACTCAAGCGGGATCCAAGGAGTGGGTGTAGCAGATGTCGCCGACTCATTGGCTGCCCTCGATTATGTTGTGTTCCAGCGCCGCAAGTTTACCATGCCCCAGGTACTGAGGGCTTTGCGTACTAATTTCACCACCGCTCCCGAAATCCATGCTGAACTGTTGCAAGCCCCGAAGTACGGCAATGACCACCAATCGCCAGACCGCTACGCTGACCTGGTAGCGCACATTTTTCATGATGCTCTTGCTAAGCACATCAACGCGCGCGGAGGTCAGTACGTATCGGGCTTTTATTCCGTGACCTGCCATATCGCCTTCGGCAAGAAAGTCGGTGCGCTACCAAGCGGCAGAAGAGATGGCGAACCTTTTGCAGCCAGCCTGGGGCCGGCTAACGGTCGAGACCGTCTGGGACCCACCGCACTGCTCAAGTCAGTAGCTCGTGTTGACTCCAAACTCTCGCCCAACGGCTACGCCCTGAACCTTCGCTTCGACCCCGATACCCTGGCTGGCGATAGAGGAGTAAATGTACTGGTCGGTCTGGTCAAGGGCTTTTTCGGCTCAGGTGGGATGGAGATGCAACTGAACGTGCTCGACCCGGAGATGCTCGAAGATGCTCGCATTCATCCGGGAAAGTACCCTGAACTGGTAGTGCGGGTATCTGGTTATTGCGCCTACTTCGACGACCTGCCCGATGCTGCCAAGCAGGAGATAATCTCGCGCACACGATTGGGTGTGTAATGAATCTAATGCGTTTGTTTCAGTAACGCGCTCAAGTCCAGTGGCTCGCCCTTCGAGGGGTCTGCAACGAGGCTAATAGCTTCAACTGGACACATATCCTCACAAACCCCGCAGCCCATGCACTTATTATGGTCAACGGTGGCTCTCTGCGAGTTCTCATCGATGACGATAGCTTTGAAATTACATGAGGTAACACAATCGCTACATCCGTTACATTGCCCACCTACTTCCGCCACATACCCCGAAGAGGCTAGAAAAGGAACAGTTCCGCCCAGCAGATTCCACATCTGCACTCCCAAACAGCAGCAGCTACAACAATTGCATACACAGAAGAAGCAGTTGCCCATCTCTCTCTTGAAATAGGCACAATGTACGTGTCCCCTCTTGTGCTCTGCATTCAGGAGGCCAACTGCTTCTTCCTGGCTTATCTTCCGATACTTGGTATTGTGTTCTGCGATAAATGAGGCGACTGGGTCACCCACAAACAAACAGACATCTATCGGTAAACAGGGGTTCAAAGACGCAGAACGACAGGCACACTCGCCAACAGCGATTGACTCAGGGTTCTTCAAAATAATGTCTTTAGCTACCTTAAAGGGTATGACCCTCTCTGGAGTAATCAGAGATAGGTCAACCTTCTGGGTAACCAGTTGTATCGCGTCTTTCAGATTAACTACCTTGCCGTGATAGATATTTGTTTCGTAGCCACCTGCGACTTCTCCAATCTCCTGCACAGCCATCTTTAGCATCTCATCAATGCTCTCTTCTGGAAATTCAGTCCGTTCTTTCTTAGGCAACCCGGAGGCTGCAAAAGCATGATGAATGAAGTGGTCGATGTATTTCAGGTAAACGTAGGCGTGGAAGAAGTTGTTCTTTTCCTCCGGAGAATACATCTCCCAGAGCTGTTGTGTTGAATCTCCCATAGTAAACCTCCTCTAGAATAAATGGTAAAAACCCCCATTCTAAAGGGGAGGATAAGCTTATCAAGAAATCAATATAATTGTGCGGTTTTGGGTTCTCAAAAGGCAATTCTTCTGGCGCCTTGCCGTGGGGACTTTATGTGGTGTGATGCTAACACGGCACCAAAAAACCATGCCACACTAATGATGATGCCCAAACTATAACTAGCGTGGCTCCGACAGCTAGAGTCTCTACTGAAGACACCGAGCCATCGTTTTCAAACTAAAAGAAAAAACCTTCGCACCACAGAAGCTAGGTGCTCATACGGGTTGACAAAGTCGGATAAGGGAATTAATATGCCACTAAGCTGTGCTGATGCGGGCAAGTGCCTGGCTTCCAGTCTGTAGCTGTTTTAAGGTCTAATTACTGTAAATTATCCACATTCCAAAGGAGGGCTCATGTCTGAAAGACCCGAAAGACACAAAGAGGAGAAGGGCGACGAGAAAAGGCGGGAAAAGGAAGAAAAAGAGGACGAGAAAAGGAAGGGCTGGGATGAGAAGTGGCGGCAAGACCGGGTTAACGCAGTGTCCTGGGCAGCGATTCTCATCTGGGCAGCGTTAGTGTTATTGGCAGAAACTACTGATTTCAAAGACCATTTCGACTGGTGGGAAGGCTGGGCAGTCTTCTTCGCTGGAGCCGGCATTATTTTGCTACTCACGGCATTCTACCGTCTGCTTGTACCGGCGCACAGGCGTGCAGTGACAGGCTCGGTGATTCTCGGATTGGTCTTTCTGGGCATAGGCTTGGGCGACCTCGCAACCTGGAATTATATCTGGGTAATAGTACTGGCTGTCATCGCACTCGTGATATTGCTTCGTGCGTTTGGCCCCCGGCGTTGAACACCCTATAGCCGACCGAGATTTAATGTCATGAACTCACCCCAAGCATAGTCCAGGGGTGTCCACCAACGTTCGCGCCCGATACAGCGGAAGTATGGAGAACGCACCGCCAGTATCATATCGCCTATCTTATAGCGAGGCAGGACAGGCGTAGAAACAACGAGGCTTCCCAGTTCGCAGGGCTTCATCTCGTGCAACATCTTTATGCCCCGTCGGGTCTGCACCTCGAAGAAGAACTGGTCATAGTTGGGCACCCAGGCTCTGCGTTTGTCCCTCTGCTGACCGAACATTCCTTCTGTAGCACCATAAATCTCACGAACATCTACTGCCCCATAAAGAGCTCGCAACGCAGGCTCCTCGCGGGTATTTATTCCGGGCACGCTACCCAAGGTCATAACACGTATCTTCCATATATCCTTAGGATAGATGCCGTGTGCGTGGCGGAGATAGCGCCCGAACATTGTAGCTGTGGGCGCAACCCCGCCTACCATGGTAACGTTCTCGTCTTTGCATTTCTGATATGCCAGCTCGAAGCGGGCTCCCCAGGCACGGGCGGACTTACTTCCACCGATAGCGTCCATTTCCTCCTGTGTCGGAACCGAGCGTATAGGAGTAAACGCCGACACATGCTTCAAGTAGATGCCTGAGCTGTAACCATACTCTAATTCCTTATCACCTACCTGCACCTGCCCCACCACAGAGGGGAAGTTCAGGTTCAGATTAGCGCCCTCCAGTACTTCGTAGCATTTATTGCTGACGACATAGTTGAGCATGGCTCGCCCGGCGCTGATTCTCATTTGCAGGTCGGTAGGGGTCATGGGTATGAACTTGGACTCGTCTCCCGTCGTGCCTCGCGTGATAGCCCAGCCAATCGGTTCCTCATTGAGCAGTAATTTAGTCTCCCCTGCCATCACGCGCTGGATGAGGGGCTTACAGTCCTCATAGGTAATCACTGGAAAGGCACGGCGGTAGTCATCGATGCTTTTCACGTCCTCTGCCCCGTGCGACTTCCCGTAGTCGGTCCTGGCGTAGCCCTTCAAAAGGGTGCTCAGTACTTTCCTCTGGGCTTCTGCAGGAGCTTCAACTGCATCATGCCAGGGCTGCAATAGGGATTTGAGCATCTCCAGGGATTCCTCAGAGCGGTTTTCAGCCATCAGTTTGTCCTTTACCCACTTTCAACCCCCTCTGTC
>CAYHAX010000209.1:0-5228 GCA_964354695.1 uncultured Dehalococcoidia bacterium | reverse complement strand
CAAATTCGCCGACGCTGTTGATGCAGGACTGGTAGCCATGTCAACTCACGGACGCTCTGGAGTCAGCCGCTGGGCATTAGGCAGTGTTGCGGAAAGAGTGCTGCGCGCCGGGAACACTCCAATCTTGCTTGTGAGGGTTCCAGGATCTGGGACAGAGTAGCACCCAGAAATACTTCTAGCCGTACTCCCGACTAACCAATGCAGATAAACAATCTGTATCAGCGTCGGCGCGAGGTTTTACCGCCAGATGTGGCTGTATCAAGCAGAGAGCTCTTCAACGACTTAAAGGCATCAAACCATTTCTTCTTGAGATCATCCGTCCACTCAGGGTCAAAATTAGGGAATTTTTGAAGCAATATCCCCACCCAGGGCGAGTCCCCGCTCGATTCTGCTGGAGGTTTGCCCACTCTCAGTACATCACCACTTGGTACAGCTTTCCTGCCCCTGCCTCGAGGGGCTGACTTTCCTAGATGCGGAGCAAGCCCTATATCAGCCTCCTGAGATATAGCCAGGAAGAAACTCAAGCACTTGCGCCCTATGTCACCGCTGGCTCCTCGTGACTTAAACTTTTCCTTTATCTGCGCCTTCGTTGCATGAGATAGGTCTAGCTCAGCAAACAATGGCTCATACGCACGCCGCACCATCCCCGCAAGAACCTCTCGTCGCTCTTCGCCTTCCGATTTGAGCAACTGCTGTAGTGCCGGGGTCGGATAACCATCAAGAGTCATCAAGTCCAAGAAGATGAACGAACCTCTAAGCATAGAACAGTTGCTTTTAGTTATCTTGAGTGCATTGAAGTAGCTGGAGTCGAAACGCGATGGGGTATGTTTAGATAATTCTCTGATAAGCTTGTGCCAGGATCGATATGACACGTAAGGGGGCAACCGCCCCTCTGTTAATCTTTTCTGCCTGTCCTGCACATTTCCCCCTTTAAAAAGGGCTGTGTTGCGCGAAGTCTACCATGTCCGGATAAGAAATGCAATACTTGGATAACCTGTTTTTCTCCAAAACAAATAACCAATCACGAAGCTATTCTTAAGCAATTCACGCGGAATTCCGAATATCAAACTGCACCCTCTCTTGTCATCATCGCTTTTGCCTCACAGCACAGCGACCAAACTCACATACCCATACAACCAATGCTCCCGTCGATGTCAAGTTTTCCAAAAAGGATAGCCCTGGTGATAGAAGGATAAGTTTTAAGACTTTTGGGATAAAAAACTTGGCAACTTGGAAAATTTTTTGACGGTGCTCTTTGGAGAACCTTAAGATGGCTTCACTCTTTTGAACGAAACTGTCCGGACTATGAGCTTTACGAAGCTGGAAAGGAGGTGGAAAGCGTAGCTCAGAAGACAGGGGGCTGTGTCAAAATTCCCCTCGTTTTCCACATTGAGTTTAGCGCAAATAAGGGCTATGTGACCAGATCTTTTGGACAAAGAGGATACTTTCCAGCACTAAGTTAAAAGAGTGAGAAGTGGCTAGACAATTATAAGGATATAAGGAAGGAGGACAACCGACAATGAAACAAAAGATGGTGGCAGCTGTGGATGTAGGAACATCCAAAGTTTGCAGCCTGCTGGCAAATGTCGATGCCGAAGGCTCCATCCAGATCGTAGGTATAGGTATCGTCCCTTCTCAGGGAATACACAAAGGATTGGTAGCTGATATCGACCAAGCCAGCGAATCGATTAGACAATCTGTAAGGAAGGCAGAGCAAACTAGTGGTGAGAGCATATCCTCAGTCTATCTGGGAATTAGCGCAAGCAATATTAGCTCCCAGTGCAGCCGCGCCACAGTAAGCGTGGGCAAAAACGCTCGCACTGTACAACAGGGCGACGTTCAAAGAGCTCTCAAGGTTGCTCGCGAGATTGACCTCTCTGACGAGAGAAGGCTGCTCCATGTTATCCCAACCCAGTACACTCTCGATACCCAAATTGGAGTTCAGGACCCCAAAGGGATGCACGCCTTCAGAATGGACCTGGATACCCACATTGTGACCATACCCCAGAGTTCTGCTGAAAACATAACCAAGTGCGTGCACAAAGCAGGTATAAACATCGAGGGGCTAGTCCTCCAGTGCTTGGCTAGCGCCCAAGCGGTACTTCATCCTGATGAGACTGATGCCGGTGTAGTGCTGGCGGATATAGGTGCTGGCACCACAGGTATATCAGCCTACAAAAACGGCAATCTTTTGCTCACCGCTGTTTTGCCTGTAGGTGGGCACCAGATCACCAGAGACCTCTCTGTTGGTTTAGGGATACCTGTCGAACTGGCGGAACAGCTCAAAAAAGAGCATTGCAACCTGGCGGAAAAGGAAGACCCCGATGCAAAAGAGGAGCCGTCGGTGCAAGTCAATTTCGACGGCGTGGGGAGGATTTACAAGAAGGACATCAACGACATAATAAGAGCACGCATGGACGAGATAATGAAACTGATTATCTCCCAATTGGTGCAGCAGATGCAATCTCAAAGTTACCTCTCCTACGTGTCCGAGTTCCCCGCAGGCTTGGTGCTAACCGGAGGAACTGCCAACCTGGGTGGATTAAGGTTCGTCGCCCAGGACATCTCTGGGCTTCCTACCCGCATCGGAGTCCCCACTGGCTTGTCCGGCATAGCAGATCGGCTTCACGATGCCGCCTACTCAAGCAGCGTCGGTATCCTGCTCTGCAGCGGCAAATCCTGGCGTCAAGAACAGAGTTGGGCAAGAGAAGGACGACTGCGGGACAAGGTTGTCGATAGGGTCAAGTCCGTTGGTCAGTTTGCACCTTGGGCTAGGAGATAAAACCTGGATTGGCAACTAAACAACAAAATAGAAAAAACTATAAGGAGGTATAAGAAAGATGGCAGACAGTGGTATGGTACTCACTCCTCCGGCGAAAATAAAGGTCTTCGGGATTGGCGGTGGTGGCTCTAACGCGGTCCGCCGGATGGCGAGAGGTAGGTTAGATGGCGTGGACCTCTATGCGATAAATACTGACTCTGTGGCTTTGGCATATACCACAACAACTGACGATAAAATCACCACAGTCCAAATTGGACCCAAGGTAACCAAAGGCATGGGAGCAGGTGGTGACCCCAAGGTTGGCGCCATGGCTGCAGAGGAGAGCCGTGAAGAACTGCGCAAAAATGTGCGTGATGCTGACATGATCTTCATAGCTGTTGGCATGGGCGGTGGCACAGGAACAGGAGCAGCTCCCATTGTAGCTGACGTAGCTAAGGAATCCGGGGCGCTGACGATTGCAATAGTAACCCGCCCGTTCACCTTCGAGGGTCAGCATCGACGTGACCAGGCTGACCAAGGTATACAGCGATTGCAGCCGGCTTGCGATACCTTGATTATAATTCCCAACGACCGCATACTGGGACTCTGCGATCGCAGAACAGCGGCAGACAGCGCTTTCAAGCTAGCGGACGATATCCTGTTCCAGGGCGTCTCAGCCATATCCTCGGTAATCACCACCCCCGGTGAAATCAACCTGGACTTCGCTGACGTCAAATCAGTGATGAAGGGTATGGGACAAGCATGGCTATCCATAGGACAAGCAAACGGACAGAATCGAGCTGTGGAAGCTGCTAAGGCATGCATCACCAGCCCGTTGCTTGACACCTCAGTAGAGGGGGCAACCGCCATTCTGTTCACTGTAACAGCGGGCATGGACCTCACCCTTGCCGAGGTACAAGAGGCTGCTGAGATCATCCGCAAAGCGGCTGACCCATCTGCCAACATCATCTTCGGCTTGAACTATGCTCCTGAAATGGCGAATGAGATAAAGATAACCCTCATAGCCACTGGCTTCAATGCCAAGCCCGGAAAGATTAACAAAGAAGCCATGGAAAAGGAGATGAAGGAACTCCGCAAGTACCTGATAGATGAGGAACAGATGGATATACCCGCCTTCCTGCGTAACCCGATTCAGAATCGCCGCAACGCGTTAATGTCCCGCGCTCAAAATGCCGACAACAAACAGATGGCTACTGCCAAGTTCGGCAAACCAGCTAGGTAAATAAATTCCAGACGGGGGAGGGCATTCAGAAAGCCCTCCCCTGGGAGGATAACTAAATGCAAAACGTAATTTCAGGTCGCCTTGCAGGTCTTGAAGAAACCAAAATCAGCCTCCAACTCAACAACGGAGAAATCAAAGTCTACCCCAGGAAAGAACTCAGCATCTCACTACAGTGGGTTTTTGAAAACATGGGGCAACCTGTGGTATGCCTGCTAAAAGACGGAGCCGTCACAGACCTGAAGCCATTAGGACAAAAAGTAGCTGTTTAGAACTTTGTAGAGCCTCACAAAGACGATATCTATTGTTTTTGCGGGGCTCTCCAAGGGGAAAACGGGAAATACTATCCAGACCACTTATTAGAACGTAAATCTACAAAAGGGAGGACGTTATGGCAGATGTAAAACTTCAGACAGGCAGCCGGGTATTCGAAGTCTTAGCTTATTTATGTCATAGCCCTCTGGAAGCATTGAAGCAGTTCGTAGAAAACAGCGCCGACGCTATCGAACAAGCGGACAGTGGCGATGGCTGCATCCGGGTTCGCCTCGACCACTCCCAGAACCAGCAAAACCGCCCCTCCACAATAACAATCGAAGACAATGGCATCGGCATGAGTTCGAAGAAGATGAGCCACATACTTCAAAACATCGGCAACTCAGAGAAACTACAGCATGTCCTCCGTGGCGAAAAAGGCGTTGGTATCCTGGCTTTTGCACTTATAGCTGATGAGCTACACATCTCATCACTCAATGGGGGAAGCGCCCCGAGCTGCCTAGTCTTGAGGCGAGAGTGGCTGAAAGAAGGCAAGGCTCAGATTATCGAGCAATGTCCTCAACATCGAATGAGCAAATCAGGCACAAAGGTACACCTCATAGGCATCCTACCCGAAATCGCCCCCCAGCTCACCAAAGCGCGGCTCAAACAGTATCTGAGCAGAGAGTTCTCCAACGATTTAAGACGCAATCTCTATTCCTTATATATCGGTGATAGTCACGGCTATGATGCCGTTGAACCCAGGATATTCAACGGTGTCCCCACCTTGAGCTCCAATGTCTCCCTTGGTCCCTGGGGAAATGCACATATCCAGTTATTCACCCTTCCCTTTGAAGCTGAAGGGGCAACAATCGATATTTGCGGCAGAGCTGGCATCAGGCTCTGCGCCCTGAGCGATATAGAGGAATTCAAAAAAGAACCTTGGCAAGGGCAAAGGCTCGAGGGCTGCGTGCG
>CAYHAX010000208.1:0-3870 GCA_964354695.1 uncultured Dehalococcoidia bacterium | reverse complement strand
ACATCCAGGTCGATAGATACATATACCTGAGGTGTTAGTTTTGAGACCACCCGTGATACGAAATCGGGGCTGGTCGCAGCCTCAGCATAGAACGGCTCAATCTTTTGCTTTCGCATGAACTGCCGTTCCTCCAGGCCGAAGCTGCGGACACCTACCTGGACAACAGGGCATAGCTCCCACACGCGGCGCATTACACAGGCGTTGCTGTATTTTGTGCCCTGGTATTGGTCGCGAAGGTCGGCATGGGCGTCCAGTTGCAAAACCGAAAGCTTGCGGTATCTCTCTTTGTAAGCCCTGACCATGCCCAGAGTGAGCAAATGCTCCCCACCGAGCATGGCTATCAGTTTGTTTCTGTCGAGCAAGCTCCTGGCTATCCGGTAAACCCTTTCCACCATAAGCTCCGGGCTTCCCATGTGAGGCTGAACTTCGGGCAGGGTATGTATGCCCACTTCGCTTATCTCACGGTCGAGTTCAGCATCGTATAGCTCGAGGTATGGCGAGGCATCTATGATAGCCTGAGGACCTTCACGGGCTCCGCTTTTAAACTCTGTAGTGCCGTCATAAGGCACAGGCAGAACTACGACCTTTGCTTTAGCGAAAGCCGCAGCTTGAGGAGATAGACCAGCAAAGCTCCTGGGGGGAAGGAACAGTTCTTCGCTCACTTCGTCTATCCATGCAAGCGGTAGCGCTTCACCTGGTGCTGGCTGAGTCCAAAACCAGCGAGGGTTGCTGGTAATTGTAGTACTCTAACCCTCGGTTAAGGATATAGCTCCTCACCTCGGACAACCCGAAATGCAGTTTGAACTCCTTGATAGCCTTGTCGGCGTCGAACTCCTTGCAGGAGAATATATCGACGTTTATGTATAAGCGTTCAGGGAAGGTGTGGATGCTGATATGGCTTTCAGCTATGAGAACAAAGCCGGAAACACCCCAGTCCTCCGGTTTGGTGCCTATGTACTTGGAGACCTGTGGGGTTGAGATTTTGGTCATCCCGATCTGCGAGGGATAAGCATCGAGCAAGTTGGAGATGAACTCGACGTCCTGCATTTTCCGGGGGTCTCCCCCGTAGCCATCAATAATCAGGTGCATTGTTCCCACCCCCTTTTAGGCTTTTGAACAAAAAATCACCACCTTCCCGCACACGGTGGTTGATATTTGCTCGCTCTTCTATTACCAACTTAAGAAGCCTAACGTCCAGCAGTTACCTTCTCCTTAAGTTTGCCCTCGTACCACTTGTCGAGGTCTTCTTTTCTGACCCGATATGATTTTCCGATCTTCGCCGCAGGAAGCCTGCGGTCCCGGCACCACCTCTGCGCCGTCCCCTTGCTTATCCTCAGAATCTTCGTTAAATCATCTACAGATAATAATTCAGTTTCCATAACGTGGAAACCACATCACCCCCTTTGCTAACCTGAGGAGATTAGCGGGGGCAGCATATCACAATTTTGTTGATAATGCAATACTTTCGTTACCTTTTGCGCCGAAAAGATTGAAAATGCTGTTTATAGATGCTAATTGCTGCGCTGCTCTATCTCAGAGAGAGGTACCTCCAATACCGCTTCGCTCTCGAGTTGAATCGTGACCGTTTCCTTGAGAGGATTACCACCTATCACTTTACCTTCGCCCAGGCGGGTCTTGACTGTTTGCCCTATCTGAGGCAGCTTCTGCTTCATGACACGGTATTGCTCGTTCTCGTAAGCCAAGCAGCAGAGAAGCCGACTGCACACACCCGAGATATTAGCGGGATTGAGGGGCAGGTTCTGCTCCCGCGCCATCCTCATGGAGATAGTATCGAACTTGGTAAGATGGCTGGAGCAGCAAAGGGCGCGACCGCATCTGCCCACGCCGCCGACAAGTTTGGCAGCATCGCGAGTGCCCACCTGCCGCAGCTCAACACGGGTCTTCAGGGCACTGGAGAGTTCCCGAAGCAGTGCCCGAAAGTCAACCCTCTTATCAGACTTGAAAAAGACAGTAAGGTAACTGCCATCCAGGTTGTACTCTGCGGAAAGAAGATTCATGGGAAGATGAAATCGCTGCACCAACTCCTCACAGTTCGCTAGCGCTTCCTTCTCTTTTTCAACCATCTTGCCCATCTGCTCGATGTCCTCCGGCTGCGCCTTGCGCAAAACTGGCTTCAAGGGCTCGGTGATTTCTTCGGGTCTGGCTTCCTTGGGAGCGATAGCTACTTTGCCAATAGTCGCACCACGAACGGTCTCTACAACTACATCTTCACCGCGGGCGAGCTCTATTTCCTGGGGATTGAAGTAATATATCATCCCCGCTTTCTTAAATCGAACGCCTACAATTTTGCTCATCGTAACTAACCTGAGTGCTGGTGTACTTTGTTCTTTTCCTCGCCTTTGCTCGGAATGCTCAGCATTAAGACTTCCAATACCAGCCTGGGATTTGCGTTCTGGTCTAATTGCTCCCAAGCCTCCCTGATGGCTTCGATAAAGCCCCTTATCTCCGCCAAGCTATAGCGCCCCGCATGATTCTTTAACGTCTCTTCCTGGTCAACGTTTATCACGAAGCCGGCGCATACTTCCTTAACCAGTAGTATATCCCGCCACCACTCCAACCACAACTTCAACGTCTCCTCCACAGAGTCTCGGCTTTTGCTGAACTGAGCCGCCAATCTGCTGGCGAAGGCGAACCTCTGCTGAAGGCTCTCCTCAGCCAGACTCACAAGCTCAGCCAACCTCTGAGAGCGTCCCTCTACAAGCTTCCCCTCAGAAGCGGCAGAAATCGCCCACCCTATGCCACCCCGGCAGAGCCTGCTCAGCATCCTGGCTTTGTCCGGAGCCACCTGCCAGCGTTCCAGCAACGCCTGTTCAATAACTGGAGCCGAGAGCGGGTAGAGTTCAACTCTCTGGCACCTGGAAACTATCGTGGGCAGCAACCTGCTATCGTTCACCGTCAGCAAAATAAAGAGCACGTTTTGCGGCGGCTCCTCCAGGGTCTTGAGCAGGCAATTCGCTGACTCCTCGTTCAAATACTCTGCGCCATCCAAGATGAAAACCCGGTATTTACCCTCATATGGTTGCAAGCTGGCAGACCTCTGCAACTCCTTTATCTGCGCGATGCCGATTTCCTTCTTTACGCCAGCTGCGCCAGCATCGGCGCCGGACAATCGCCCTATCATCTGGACATCTGGATGACTGCCCGTTGCTATGTGGCGGCAGGACTTGCAATGACCGCAAGGCTTTTCCTTCTCCTCGCAGTTGAGTGCCTGAGCCAGATTGATGGCTAGGGTCATTTTGCCCACGTGGGGCTGCCCTACTAAAAGATAGGCATGAGAGAGGCGCTCGCTTTCCAAGCTGCGCCTCAGCAACTCTATTGCCCTGGATTGACCAATCATCTGCAACATCGCCTTCTCGCCAGTGGCTAAAAGCTTCTTTTCTTCCTACTTATGCTTTCTCTGCCACCTGGTCTTCTTCAACATCTTGCGATGCTTGTGCTTGGCCATCTTCTTGCTTCTCTTTTTGACAACTGAACTCATCTCATCCCTCTATTTAGTTAGTAATCGTCAACATTTCACGTCTGCTTACCGGGCAGGTTGTCCTCGTAAAAGTCCCAAATTCTAAATCCCAAAAATATCAAATTTCAAAATCCAAATGCCTTAAACGCTTTCAGGTTTTGAATTTGCCTTCGGCATAAGCTCAGGCCAGGGTTTAGGATTTCCCCTTACTTCCTTCCGTACTTCTCCTTGAACACAATCTCCGAAAGCTCTTTCCTCTGTGGCGCCTTCGGCTCCTCATCCGGATAGCCCAGAGGGGTCATCTCCACTACTGCCACGTTCTCCGGTACCTCCAGAATCCTAGCCGCCTCTTTGGCATCGAACAGACCCACATGCACAGTGCCCAGACCTGT
>CAYHAX010000207.1:0-5422 GCA_964354695.1 uncultured Dehalococcoidia bacterium | reverse complement strand
GCCAGAAACGAACCCATGATCTTGCGGGTTTTGGACGCGACAACTCGCTTTCTTTTGAAGGTTAGAGCGAGACCCCTCCTTATGTTGCTGTCGCGGTTGCTCGGTCTAGTTTTTCCCACCGGCGAGGTGGTCACTACTGAGCGGGCAATTGATTTCATAGACGCCATATCGGTGCTGGATAAAACTGAGATCGCCGTGGGCCCCTGCATGTGCCAGAAGGCTTTGAAAAAAAGAAATGGGACATATATCAAAGATATGGTGATCCTTTATGGTGCAGAAGCATACAAAATGGCTTACCCAGAGTACAAGGACTTGAGCCCAGAGGAGGCTAAAGAACTTCTACGCAAATTTCACAAGGAAGGCTTAATGCCTACCTTTTACTCTTGCCTGCGCTCCGGTGGTTGGATCTATGCTATCTGCAATTGTGAAGGGAAGATATGTTTTCCCTTTAGGGCACATCAGGCAGCAGGAGCAGTGATGTACCCCGGGCCGGACATAGTCGCAGTGGACAAGGATAACTGCATCGGCTGCGGCATGTGCGTTGAGCGCTGCCACTTCGGTGCAAATGCCCTGACAAACGAAATTTGCAAAGTTGACCTGGCAAAATGCTACGGCCGTGGTATATGCATCCCCACCTGCAACGGCCAGGCGAGAAGGATGGTAGAACGGGAAGGCTACCACACCCGATATTACCCTATCGAGCTAGTAGCAAAACACCTGTCTAGTATCTAACTGACTTGCCGTACTTCTCCCTAAGTTCCGTCTTCAACACTTTGCCCATAGCGTTGCGCGGCAGGGCATCTATGAAATCCACAGATTTGGGCTTCTTATAGCTAGCCAGATGTTTCTTGCAGAAATCTATAACCTCTTTCTCGTTAAGCTCCTCTCCCGGCTTGGGAACAACCACAGCCTTAACGGACTCGCCCCACTCCTTATCATGAACACCGATTACAGCGCACTCCATAACCTTGGGATGCGTGAGGAGAACCTGTTCAATCTCAGCAGGATAGATATTCTCTCCTCCGCTGACAATCATATCCTTCGTGCGGTCAACTATGTAGATATACCCTTCCTTATCCATCCGGACCAGGTCGCCTCCGTGAAACCACCCACTCCTCATAGCTTCCCTGGTTGCCTCCGGGTTCTTATAGTACTCCTTCATCACTGTAACACTTCGATAAACTGCTTCACCTACCTGCCCTACGGGGACATCATTGTCGTGGGCGTCCACCACTCGTATCTCAACGAAAGGAAGGATTTTGCCTACCGATGTTTCCCTTCCTTCGGATTCGCTGGGCAAAAGGCCTGAGATCAATGCGCTCATCTCAGTTTGGCCGAAGAGGTCGAAGATTTTGGCACTAGGGAAATACTTCTTTACCAATCTCCGTGTCTCTATGGGCAGAATCGCGCCAGATGACCCCCAGACCTTGAGCGAACTGGTGTCGTACTTGTCCAGGTCAGGGAGCAGGAGAAGGAAGTTGGTCATGGCAGGCACCAGGACGAGGGCGTTGATTTTTTCCTCCTCGATAGTCTTCATTATGTAAACTGGGTCGAAAACCTCTGTGGGGAGCACAACCGTAGCACCCAGGAAAAACATGAACTGGCAGAAACCGAAGGACGCCAGGTGAAATATCGGCGGCGCACCGAAAGCCCTGAAGTTCCAGAGGTCAGACATACCTGGTTCTGTTAACACAAATGCTGTGCCCAGCATCCACAACACCATCTCGTTCTTGTGAGTAATCACAGCGCCCTTGGGTCTGCCTGTGGTTCCAGCAGTGTACATTATAAATAGAGGGTCGTCTTCATCGACCAGAATAAGCGGTTCATCGGCAGAGTGTTTGGCAATCCACTTTTCAAAGTTCAGCATCCCCTCCACCGGCTGCTCAGAGATTGAGACATAGCTCTTAATCTTGGGCAGGTCTTTCTGCATACTCCTTGCGATTTCTACAAACGCCTCTCCCATTATCAGAGCTTTTGCATCGGACTGGTTTAAGATATATATCATTTCCTGGGGGTGTAGGCGGAAGTTGATGGGGACAGCCACTCCTCCGATTTTGGCGAGAGCGAAGTAGGTTTCCATGAACTGGTTGCAATTAAAAGCCAGTATTGCTACCTTGTCATCCTTCTTTATGCCAAGGTCTAGCAAAGCGTGAGCCAATCGGTTGATGCGAGCATTTAATTGACTGTACGTCAAGCGGGTCTTCCCATAAATCAGCGCCTCTTTGTTGGGGAATTTGCGGGCGTTGCGCGCCATCATCTCACCCAGAAGAAGCCTCCTCCCCAGCGTCTCCTTTATTTCCTGCTCACCTTTCATGCTCATCCTCCTTATCAAATTAACAGTTTGGATGCAGTACTGAAGCGGTAGCTAATCCAAGACATATGAACCAGCTAGCACCCAATGACTAAAAAATAGCCAGAGGTTCGAACCGTACTAACATTTACCATGGGCTGTCTCAAATGTCAATAGCAGGTTCGCGCACTCCAGAGTCCTTAAAGAAAACCGACATATGCTCAAACTAAAGCGCAGCACCCAACCTTCGAGCCAGACGTTTGCCGAAGGCAATAATCGTCCAGACTGGCGGCAAGCCCCAGGGCTCGGGGATAATGCTGGCATCGCATACATAGAGATTTTTTATCTCAGTTTCCAGGTCGGTGTTAACCACGTGACCGATACGAGCAGTGCCACCTGGATGACCCGCTCCAATTGGTGCAGAGTAGATTGATTCTGGTTCAGCCCCAGCCCGCTTTAAGATTTTCTCCGCCATGTTGGCTCCTTTGTCGAGCTTATAGCGTTCTGCGTAAGTAATGGGCTTGGAGACTGTGCCATCAAGGTTAACCCTTCCGTTGAGGCTGTCTCTAACCTTTGTCATGATGCCGAGGACGCGCCGATAGCCAAAAAACTTAGGTAAATAAGTCCACCCCTTCCAATAGGCGTTCAGAAGGTACAGAGCCCAGGGATAAGCGAGGTCGGTCATCACTATGCCCTCGGGTGCAAACTCCAGAGTGCCTGCAGTCATGGGGATGTCTCGCCAGGAACCCAGTCCGTTGTGAGCACCATAAGTAATGATAAGAGGGTCAACAAAAAAACCCTGCCCGGCTTCGAAGATGCCAGCGCGCTGTAAAATCACCGGCGTAGTCATACCACCGGCAGCTACTACAATGACCTTGGCGTTCACCACAAGCTTACCTTGAGGGGTTACCGCCTGCACCCCCACTGCTCTACGGTTCTCGACCAAAACTTCCTGCACAAGTGCCTGGTTCAAAAGTGTTGCCCCCCTATCTACCGCCTCCTGGACGTAGTCCCGCGCTGTCCATTTAGCCCCTTTAGTGCACCCCAGCATACAGTGAGGGCATTTGAGTTCACATTTTTCTGCGTCGATAAACTTGTCTATGGGATTCCAATCAAACCCCAGGTCGCGGGCTGCCTCCATGATTCGCCGAGATGCGGCACCTATCAATTTATCGGGCAGAGGCTTGATGCCTATCTCCCGCCTCGCCTCCTCGACATACTCAGTAAGGTCAATTTTGTATTTCTCAGCTATCCATGTCGGTGGCGGTACCGCCGTCCCCGCGTAAATCACACTCGACCCGCCCGTCGTAAGAGCCCTTCCTACTCTCACGCCCTCTTTGGGAAATAGAAGGCTCTGCTTGTCAGTAAGCAAAAATGTGGTGAAGGTATTTCCCAGCCGTTTGTAGTGCCTGCCGCGCTCCAGGATAACTACCTTCTTACCTTGTTTAGAGAGGTCCCGAGCCACAGAAGCCCCTCCCGGCCCAGAACCCACCACCACAACGTCTGTCTCCAGCTTCTGCGTTTCACCTTTCATGACTGCACTCCCAGCAGAAATTCATTTGGCTCTATTGCATGCCGACTCTAAGTTTTTCCTTCAAGAAATCGACGTCCAGAGGATCGCCTTTGCTAGGATCCCTAACTAAGTTCAAGGCTTGCTGCTTACATTTCTCCACGCAGAGTCCACATCCCATGCAGACTGTCTTATCATACATGCGCTCATTATCGGGGGTAAAAGTAATTGCATTGAACATGCAGATTTCACTGCATTTCTTACACATCTTGCATTTCTTCGCATCATGCATTACAGAATACCCGGACGGGGCGATGTTGGACAGGGTCTTATCGAATTTTTGAGCTATACGCATGCCCTCGATGCCGCCACAGCAGCAGGAACAACAGGAGCAGATAACGCCAGTTCTGGCGCCAGTGGCAACTTTGAACCATGCTGTAGTAATGCAACCTCGCTCGTGGGCATCCATGATTATTTTAAGCGCTTCATCCTGGTTGACTTTCCGAACGTGGTATTTCTGGCAGTGCTCGAGCCAGAATTCTGCTGTGGTTCTTCCTACCGCCATGCATACGTCCACAGGCTGGCAAGGTTTTTCCCGAGTCAGGCGACAGGGGCAATCCATGACGGCGATGAACTCAGGTTCCTTTAAAATTATTTTGTTTGCGTAGTGAAAAGGAATTATGCGCTTGCTTTTGTCGGGACCTATTATCAGATCTTCGTTCAGAGTGATGATTTTCCGAGCATCGTCCTTGGTCAGCACCTTGGCATGATAGCGGACGAAGACGAAACCGAAAGCGTGACGTATCGCCTTCAGCCAGAGAAACCTGCTTGCCAGAAAACGGCCAGCCTTAAGAAAAACGGTAACGTAGGGGGGCCAATATACAAAATATATATAATTGTGAATGACGCGGTCTATCCTCCATCCATGCATCCTGATAATATTCTTAGTGGACTTCTTCACAGAGGTATGCCTCCGATTCGTTTGATAAAACTATTATTTAAGTTGTATTATGGTTTGGGAACAAGGATATTATAGTAGATTATTGTTAAAAGCAATAATCCTGAGAATTGAGGACAGCAACATGATACGAGACCTTATAGTAAAGAACAGAAGCTACCGGCGCTTCCATGAAGAATTCGTTATTAAACATGAGACATTGAGAGAGCTCGTCGACCTCGCCAGGTTGTCCGCATCGGCAGCCAACCTGCAACCGCTCAGATATATTCTTTCATGCGACCCTGAGCAGAATGCCCTTATTTTCGCACACCTCGCCTGGGCTATGTACCTTAAGGACTGGCACGGTCCGCCTGAAGGAGAAAGACCATCGGCATATATAGTAATACTGGAGGATACACAGGTCGCTCATCCTCTTCGTTGTGACCACGGTATAGCCGCCCAGAGCATACTACTAGGTGCTACCGAGAAAGGGCTCGGAGGCTGCATTATAGGCGCTATCAACAAACCGAAGCTGCGCGAGGCTCTGAAAATACCTGAAAGATACGAAATCCTTCTCGTTCTAGCTCTGGGTAAACCAAAGGAAACTGTAGTAATCGAGCCGCTCCAGCCCCACGGAGACATAAAGTACTGGCGCGATAGCAAAGGTGTACATCACGTGCCGAAG
>CAYHAX010000206.1:0-4867 GCA_964354695.1 uncultured Dehalococcoidia bacterium | reverse complement strand
AAGAATGAGAATAGTAGCGCAGGGCTAGGTACGGAGATTCTTCCCCTTCACTCCGTTCGGTGTCAGAATGACATTGAGCCCTTCGACAGGCTCAGGGCGAACGGGAAAAGGCTATTTTCAAAAGGATGACAACCTCGGATTGACACTCAGCCTCGCCTATTTTATGCTACTCCTGTTACCCGAAGAGGTCTTTAGAGGTTTCTGTGAAGATAAGGGCGGCTACCGAGAGCGATATGCCCCACATACTGGAGCTTTACCAAGAACTGTCTCTAACAACGTCTCAAGCCGAGCAGGTGTTAACCGCCTCTCCGGAGGATTACAGGAGGGTGTTCGCTGATATCTGCACCACCCCGAAACGCGAGCTTCTGGTCGCGGAATCCCAGGGCGAGGTTGTGGGCACCATAGGTCTGCTCATCGTGCCCAACCTCTCCCACAGCGCCACGCCGTACGCTATCGCGGAGAATCTGGTGGTCACGCAGAAGTACCGGCGCCGCGGCATAGCAAGAAGGCTTCTGGAGTACTGCATCGCCCGCGCCCGGGAGGAGCGATGCCACAGGATAGAGCTGTGCAGCGACAGGAGGCGCGAGGAGGCGCACCGCTTGTACCGCTCCGCGGGCTTCGAGCCTTCGGCTTACGGGTTCAGGATATATTTCTAGTTAGGTGGTCCCGAATGAACGAAATAGAGAAGTACCTCAGGTGCACCAATATCGTAGACTGCGATGCGGAGTCTATACGAAAGAAAGCAGCTGCCCTTACTAAAGGGCTGAAAACGGATAAGGAGAAGGCTATCGCGCTGTTCTATTTTGTGCGCGATACCATCAAGTACAACCCCTATGATTCCGCCGACCGTTACGAGTACAGCATCGCCAGCGCCACCATGAAAAGAGGCTACGGATTATGCTTCCAGAAAGCCGCAGTGCTGGTAGCCATGTGCCGTGCCGTGGGCATCCCCGCACGCTTCGGGTTCGCCGACATCCGCAACCACATCCTGTCGCAGAGGTTCCTCGATATGATGTGCGGGAGCAACATACTGGTCTACCACGGCTTCGCAGAGATTTACCTGGATGGCAGGTGGGTTATCGCCACACCTTCCTACGATGCGCAGATGTGCCAGGAGAACGGGTTCATTGTCCCCGAGTTCGACGGCGAACATGACGCCAAGTTAAGCCGCTACGCAAAAGATGGCAGGCTGCACATAGAGTACATCAAACCCCGCGGCAGCTACGATGACCTTCCCTGGGACGAGATATACGCAGCCGGCGCCGAGCACATAGCCAGCCTGGGGTTCGATGTAGGCAAGTTCATGGAGAAATGGCGCACCAAATAGGGGCACAATTATGTTCCCCTAGAATCTTGTCTCTTCCCCTCAACTCCTGAAAGCGTTTAGAAACGCTTTTTCAGCCCCCTGTTTTCCCCACTCTTGGGGGAAATTAAGGTTGGGGGACACCCCCAAACCCCTGAGTGTCATCAGGGGCAAGCCCCCGGCATCCGCCTATGGCGGACGCCCCTCTGCACACCCCAGTTGCGAGAGAATTTAGTAGCTAATGTTCTTGACAGACAGGCCGAGTATGAGTATTATACTATTATAGTACTATAATATTATAGTTATAGAGTATAAAATGACAAACGCAGAGATGGCGATACTAGGCTTGGTTGTGGAGCAGCCCCGCCACGGTTACCAAATAGAGCAGGTTATCGAGCAACGCGACATGCGGAGGTGGACGGACATAGGCTTCTCCTCCATCTATTTCCTGCTCAAGAAGCTGGAGCGCCAGAAGTTAGTCAAGGGAGAGTGGGGGAAGACTGAGCCCAACAAGGAGCGATGGGCGAATGTCTATAGCCCTACCGATGCCGGGCTGGAGGCATTCCACGCCGCCATCATCGAGGCGCTCTCTATGCCCCAACCAACCCCTCGCCCTCTAATGTTGGGGCTCGCCAATTTCCCCGCAGTCTCAACCAACGAGGCGCTCACCGCACTGAACCAGTACGGCAAGCATTTGACAGAGAGGATGGAAATCCTGAGGACAGTTCAGGATAGCAGTCAGCATGCGCATCCCTACTTTGTGGACGCTATGTTCGAACTAAGCCTCGCAGTGATGCGGGCAGAGCTGGAATGGGTCGAAAGATTCTTACAACAATTGAAAGACAAATCTCAAACATGATGAGAAGAGACTCTTTGTTACTCATTTCTCAACCCCCTGTGCCCCCCATTCTTGGGGGAATTGTAGATACCCACGGGCTTTGCCCGTGGAACTCTGCCCTTCGGGTTTTTAGAGTTGGGGGGCACCCCCAAACCCCCACCAAAGGGGCTTTGCCCCTCTGGACTCCTCATTCGTCTAGTTGAAATCAAGCGGAACAGGAGTGACAGATATGAATGCTATTGAAACCCATCAACTGATCAAGGTCTTCCCCGGCGACATCAGAGCGGTGGACGGCATAGACTTCGAGGTCAAAGACGGCGAGGTTTTCGCCTTTCTGGGACCGAACGGCGCCGGCAAGACCACCACTATAAAGATGCTGAACACCCTTATCCTGCCCACCTCTGGGACTGCTATGGTGACCGGGCTCGATGTAGTAAAAAACGCGGCCGAGGTGCGCAAGCGCATCGGCTACGTGGCTCAGGACGTAGGTGTAGATGAGCACGCCACCGGTAAGGAGAACCTGACCCTTTACGGTCATTTCTACCGGCTCGATAACAAGACCATCAAGCAACGTGTCAAGGAGATATTCGAGCTGGTCGGCCTATCCGGCGACGAGAACAGGATGGTCTCCACCTACTCCGGAGGCATGCGCAAGCGCCTGGACCTGGCTATGGGACTCATTCACCAGCCTCAGTTGATTTTCATGGATGAGCCGACCACAGGGCTCGACCCTCAGACCAGGGCGCACATCTGGGAGTATATCCGTGAGCTGGTTAAATCCAAGGGCATGACCATATTCCTGACCACCCACTACATGGAGGAAGCCGACCAACTGGCAGACAGAATCGCCATCATAGACCTGGGCAAGATAATCGCCATGGGCACCCCCGATGAGTTGAAGAAATCCATAGGCGGCGATGTGGTGACGCTGTCTCCCTGCGCGGTCAGGGATGACGAATGCAAAGAGTTCATCAAACGCACCGAGGCGGTGCTGTCGGGCAAGCCATTCGTGGTAGGCACCAAGGCAACGGATGGCGACCTAGCGGTTTACGTACATGAAGGTGAAGCGGCGATACCCAATATAATGCGTCTACTTGCCAGCGAAGGCATAGAGGTCAAGACCATATCGCTGGCGAGGCCTTCGCTGGACGATGTATTTCTGAAGTACACCGGCCGCACCATACGTGCCCAGGAGGGCACACGCACCACCTTCGCTCAACTACGGCGGATGCGCGATAGGAGGCAGAGATGAATACCATAACCGATACCTGGTATATAACTTTGCGAGACATGAGGGCACGGATTCGCATGCCCGTGTTTATATTCATGACACTGTTCCAGCCTATACTGTGGCTGGTGCTGTTCACCCAGATATTCAAGTCGCTGGGGGGCATGCCCGGCATAGGCGGCTCCGGCTATCTCAATTTCTTTGCCCCGGGTGTGCTGGTGATGACGGTGCTGTTCGGCTCGGCCTTTTCAGGCTTTGGCATGCTGTGGGATATGGATACAGGAGTGCTGTCCAAGATGCTGGCCACGCCTGTGACCCGCATCTCCGTCATAGCGGGCCGTGTCATCGCCACCGTGGTGGTGCTCCTGATTCAAGCTCTGATAATAATTATCCTCGCCCTTATTATGGGGGTACACATAGAAACCGGCGTGCCCGGGGTGCTGTTTGCTTTCTTTCTGCTGTCGCTGCTGGGGCTGGGGTTCTCAGCCTTCTCTAACGGGCTGGCGCTTCTCCTGAAACGACAGGAGAACGTCATGGCGGTTACCAACCTTCTTACCATGCCGTTGATGTTCCTATCGTCGCTAATGATGCCATCCACCCTGCTGCCTGGCTGGCTCAACACAGTGAGGCAGATCAACCCTGTGGACTACGCTGTGGTCGGCGTGCGCGATTTGCTCTTGCAGGGATACATATGGCACGACCTGTGGCTTTGCATGGTTGTGCTGGCTGCCTTAGCCGTGGCAGGAGTGGCCTTCGGCACCCTGATGTTCCGCGCCAGAGCAGAGTAGGCGGCTTGGGGCTAAGCCCAGGCCAAATTCAAATTCTAAATTGCAAAGTGAAAAGTACAAAATGTAGGGGCGTTCAAATGAACGCCCCTTTTCTTATGCCCACCGACAAAGCATAATAGTAGCATAAGGCAGGACACATCAGGGGGTTGAAATGAGACTGAGAGATAAGGTGGCAATCATAACCGGCGCGGGCTCGGGGCTGGGGGGAGCCGCTGCCCTATTATTTGCTAAAGAGGGCGCCAGAGTCGTAGTGGCCGCCAATAGAGAGAAGGACGGAGAGCAAACCGTAAAGTCAATAAAAGATAACGGCGGCGATGCCCTCTTTGTAAAAGTGGACGTAACCAAGGCAGCCGACCTGCAAAATGCGGTAAAGACTGCCGTAGCTAAATATGGCAGGCTTGATATCATGTTCAATAACGCCGGCACTCCAGGACCCGGAAAGACACTGGCGGATATAACCGAGGAGGAGTGGCACAGAGTCATCTCAGTCAACCTCACCGGCGTATTCCTGGGCACGAAGTACGCCATCCCCGAGATGCTGAAGGGCGACAGAGGGGTCATAATCAATACATCTTCCGTCGCTGCCCTCTCACCCAGACGCTATGCAGGGGCCTACGCTGCAGCCAAGGCGGGGGTGATACAACTGACCAGGACAACGGCGCTGGAGTACGCCCGGAAGAACATCAGGGCGAACTGCATCCTGCCGGGCC
>CAYHAX010000205.1:0-5978 GCA_964354695.1 uncultured Dehalococcoidia bacterium | reverse complement strand
GGAGCACGCTATGCCGTAATAATCGGCGAGGACGAGGTGAAAAGCAAAACAGTAGTGCTCAGGGACATGACAAAAGCCGAGCAACAGACAATCCCCGTGAACAAACTAGCCGATGCGCTGCATTAGCTTAAGCAGATGCCCACCCCGTTCAAAAACAGCTCACCTATGCTATAATAGACTTCAACTTGATATGGCAATCGCGGAAGGTAAACCATGCTGGAGAGACTGGAGTCAATCGAAAGGCGCTACGAGGAGCTGAACAACCTCATGGCTCAACCTGAGGTGGCTGTCGACTTCAAGAAGTTGCAGAACCTGGCTAAGGAACGTGCGAATCTCGGAGAGATAGTGACCAGGTACAGAGAGTATAAAGCCACCATGAAAAGCCTGGAGGATACTCAAGCTATGCTCAACGATAGCCTTGATGAGGAGATGTCCGCTCTGGCTAAGGAGGAGTCGGGGAATCTTCAGAGAAAACGAGAGCGCTTGCTTCAAGAGATTAAGCTTGCTCTTCTTCCCAAAGACCCCGCAGATAAAAAGGATGTCATCGTAGAAATCCGCGCCGGCACTGGCGGTGAGGAAGCAGCACTCTTCGCTGCCACCCTCTTCCGTATGTATTCACGCTACGCTGCCACCAAAGGATGGAAGGTAGACATCATGAGCGGCAACGAAACAGGCATCGGAGGCTTCAAGGAAATCATCTTCGAGGTCAAAGGTAAGGGTGTATACAGCAGGCTGAAGTATGAAAGCGGGGTACACCGCGTGCAGCGCGTGCCGGCAACCGAATCCTCAGGGCGCATACATACTTCCACAGCGACCGTAGCAGTTCTTCCGGAGGCGGAGGAAATCGAGATTGGCATAGACCTCAACGACCTGAGAGTAGACACCTTCTGCAGCGGCGGTGCTGGCGGTCAAAACGTGAACAAGGTAGCTTCCGCAGTGCGGCTCACCCATATCCCCAGCGGGATGGTAGTTATCTGCCAGGACGAACGCTCCCAACTGCAAAACAAGATTAAAGCGATGGCTGTGCTTCGTGCACGGCTGTTAGACCAGGAACGCCAGCGCCAGTTCCAGGAGGTAACCGATGCCCGACGTTCCCAGGTGGGCACAGGAGAGCGCTCAGAGAAGATTCGCACCTACAATTTCCCCCAGGGAAGAATCTCAGACCACCGTATTGGGCTGACTATACACAACTTGGAGGCTATTCTGGAAGGCGACCTCGATGACATAATAGATGCCGTAGCCACCGCCGACCAGGCGAAGCAGTTGGAGGCGAAGGTGGGGTAACACTTGGAGAGGCGCTCAACCAAGCCTCACATAATCTATCTGCACACAGCATCGATAACGCACGCCTGGAAGCCGAGCTTCTACTGGCACACCTTCTAAAAACCGACCGAGTTAACCTTCACATAAACCTGAAGCAAGGGCTGTCGCCTGAGCAAACCACAGCCTACACCAATCTTGTCCAGCGCCGCATCAATCACGAGCCGACCGCCTATATCACAGGTCATAAAGAGTTCTTCGGCATCGACTTCGTAGTTACACCGCAGACCATCATACCCCGCCCCGATACCGAGATTCTAGTAGAAACAGCAATCGAGCTTGCGAATACCACTTTACCTCAACCTTGCCTTATCGCAGACATCGGCACCGGCTGTGGCGCAATAGCCATCGCACTCGCCAGGAACCTGCCTGAGTCCAGAATCTACGCAACCGATATCTCTGCTTCCGCCCTGGAAGTGGCAAGAGAAAATTGCCACCGCAACGGCGTCAGCGAAAGGGTCACCTTGCTGAACGGCAATGTGCTTGAACCATTGCCCGAGCCTGTGCATCTAATCGTTACCAACTTACCCTATATCAGGAAGGCAGAGCTACCGACACTGCCGCCGGAGATATCAAAGTTCGAGCCTATGATTGCCTTCGATGGCGGCAGGGACGGTCTTCTTCTGATTGAAAAGCTCTTGTCACAGGTAGAAGAAAAACTGCTGGCTGGGGGAACAATCCTGATTGAGATTGGATACGACCAGGGGCTGGCCGTTTCCGAACTGGCTAAGAGGTATCTCCCCAAAGCAAGTGTGAGCGTGGTAACTGACCTCAGCGGACTTGACCGATTGGTCTGCGTCTATACAAAATGAAGACCGATTGAAATGCCTTTAAGCCTTGAGCCCCCATCTCTGGACATGGGCTTGCTTCTGCTTCTGAAAACTGTACAAATAAGCAGGCGAGGTTACAGCCTCTGCGGTCATGATGACAGCATCCTCTTTGTTATCCATGTAATAGGCTCGCCTGGTGCCCACTTCCACAAGCCCATATTTTCCGTACAGAGCTTGAGCAGCCTTATTCGAAGCCCGTACTTCCAGTGTAATGAACCGAGCCTTGCGCTCTATGGCAAGCTCTACGGCTGAGATAAACAAACGCTCGCCTATACCCTGATTCCTGTGGGATTCGCGAACAGCTATATTAGCCAGATGAGCCTCGTCAGCCATAAACCAGAGCCCGGCAAACCCGAGAACGAACTGACACGGGGTTTCTGAGGGCTTCTTCACTCCGAATAATCGCCTCAAACCATGCCTCAGCGCCTCTAATCTCGACCTCGAAGAGGTATTGCATCCCGCATTCACATTTTCAGGAGGCGTCTGTTTGCTCTCAGGCGCCTCCTCACAAGCCACGAAATAATATGTCAGGCTATTAGAGGCAAGCTCGCGTTTGAAATTAGTGGCAGGCCAGGGGGGAGAGAACGCCTCACGCTCAATCCCAGAAACCTGATGTATGTCTCCCATTTCCATAGGACGTATGAAATAAGACATTATCAGCCGTTTTCTTCTATGATGCCACTCAAGTCAGACTTTGCCGCATATTCTACCACAGTTACACATGGTTTTCCCGAGCTATCCAAGGTACAAGAGTGACATATTCTTGTGAGCGTGCTTCATCTCAACCTGTCCTCGAGTACAACTTGACAAGTTAGCTACGAACTGGCATACTGAACTATAGTAACTGAGTCTGTTTTATTTGTTTTTTAGTTTTTTAATTAAGAGGCATGGTGAAACCACTGCTAACACTATCTCCAGCCCCTGCCCCAAGGGCAAATAATACCTCACATTCAGGATTACCACATACCAACAAAGTTAAACTCCGGTCACAAGGATTTTTCTCTATTCATAATCTCAACCCTTTAAAACGAAAGACCTTGATATAGAATCAATCCAAGGTCTGGCAAAGAAAGGAGCAGCCTGATGGCAACAGTTTTCGACCGCCTGAAGGAACTGAAATCGAGACAAGATAAGGAAAGGGCTGCAGGTGGCCCACAGGCGATAGACAAGCAGCATCAATCCGGCAAACTGACAGCGAGAGAAAGGCTCGACCTTCTTTTCGACCCAGGCAGCTTTACCGAGCTGGATATGTTCGTGCGACATCGCTGCTCCGACTTCGACATGCAGAAGACTTACATCGCCGGAGAGGGTGTGGTTACCGGTTACGGCACGGTGAATGGTCGCCCGGTGTGCGCCTATTCGCAGGATTTCACCACTCGCGGGGGGTCACTCGGTGAGATGCACGCCAAGAAGATAACGAAGGTTATGGACCTTGCCATGAAGCTGGGCGTGCCCGTCATCGGCTTGAATGACTCGGGTGGCGCTCGTATTCAAGAAGGCATCGATGCCCTGGCAGGATACGGAAACATCTTTTTCCGCAACTCCTGTGCCTCAGGGGTCATCCCACAGATATCAGCGATAATGGGACCCACCGCCGGAGGTGCGGTCTACTCCCCTGCTATGACCGACTGGATTTTCATGGTAGAGAAGACCAGCTACATGTTCATCACCGGTCCAGAGGTTATCAAGACAGTGAGCGGTGAAACCATAGATTTCGAAAGCCTCGGCGGGGCTTTGGCTCACAACACCAAGAGCGGTGTAGCCCATTTCATCTGCGAAAACGATGCTCAAGCTATCGAAAGAATCAAGGAGCTTCTGGGCTACCTTCCCTCAAATAACATGGAGGACCCGCCAATCATTGAAACTGGGGATGCCTCATCCCGCACTGCTCCAGCCCTCGATACCATAATCCCCGATAGCGCCCGCCAGAGCTATGACATGAAGACCGTTATCCGCTCCATAGTGGATAACGGCACAATCATGGAGCCCCATTCTCTCTACGCTGAAAACATAATCATATGCTTTGCCCGCCTGAGTGGGAGAACGATAGGCATCATAGCTAATAACCCTCAAATGATTGCAGGCAGTCTGGATGTCAACGCATCCGACAAAGCCACTCGCTTCATCAGGTTCTGCGATGCCTTCAACATCCCCTTGCTTACTGTGGTTGATGTCCCCGGCTACCTCCCCGGCACTGACCAGGAGTGGACTGGGATAATCAGGCACGGTGCCAAGCTGCTATGGTGTTATTCTGAAGCGACAGTACCCAAGATAACCATGATAACGCGCAAAGCCTACGGTGGAGCTTACCTGGCTATGTGCGCCAAGGACCTCGGCGCTGACATGGTCTTCGCCTGGCCCACCGCTGAGATAGCAGTCATGGGCGCTGAAGGTGCTGCTAACATAATACATCGCAAGGAGATCTCAGAGGCTGCTGACCAGAAGGCAAAGCTGCAGGAGAAAATAGAGGAATACCGCAGTCTGTTCTACACACCCTATATCGCTGCGGCTCGAGGTCTGGTAGACGAGGTCATCACGCCCAGCGAGAGCCGAACCAAAATCATCAATGCCCTGGAATTCCTATCAACCAAGCGCGAGACCAGACCACCTAAGAAGCACGGCAATATCCCAATGTAAGGAGTCTATTTAGTTGAATAAGGGAGTGCAGAGGGGCAAAGCCCCTTTGCCAGGGGGTTGAAAAAGGCTCCGAGCCGCTTGGCAAACAACAGTGCGGGGTAAAATGATGGAAAAGGATAGAGGTAAAATAACAGCAGCCATAATGACAGCGGTAAATGCCTATATTGAAGAAGATGAAAAGGCTCGTGAGATGATAGCCCTATCACAGCGGAGACCAGCCCTTGCCGTTAATATGTGGCACGTTTCAGGTCGAGAAGAGATAATGCGAATGCGCCAATTATGGCAAAGAAGAATAGTCTGACATAAAATGCGCTGATTGCGCATTTTATGTCAATATGAAGGAGGCATAAGCCATGGCTGATAAGGCGAAGGCGAGCTCGAAGGGGAAAAACGCAGTTAAGATTTGCGATACTACCTTCAGGGATGCACATCAGTCCTCGTTCGCAACCAGAATGCGCACCGAGGATATGAAAGCCATCGCGCCCGAGATGGATAAAGTCGGCTTCCACTCCATGGAGGTCTGGGGTGGAGCCACATTCGACGTCTGCACACGGTTCTTGAACGAAGACCCCTGGGAAAGGGTGCGCATCCTCAAGAAACTGATGCCCAACACACCCCTTCAGATGCTGCTCCGTGGACAGAACCTGGTAGGATATCGCAACTACGCTGACGACGTCGTTGATGCCTTTGTGAAGCACACCGCAGAGGTCGGCATAGACGTCTTCCGCGTCTTCGATGCGCTAAACGATGAGCGCAACGTTCGGGCTTCATTTGCTGCGATAAAGAAAGCGGGGAAGCACATCCAGGCATGCCTCAGCTTCTCTCTTACCGAGAACAAAATCGGTGGCCCCGTCTTTACCATGGATTACTGGGTTAAAAAGGCCGTTACCTTTCAGGAGATGGGCGCGGATAGCCTTTGCATCAAGGATATGGCAGGGTTGCTCTCTCCCTACGATGCATATGACCTAATTACTGCTCTCAAAGCAGCACTCAAGATCCCTGTGGAACTGCATAACCACTATACCAGTGGCATGGCCTCCATGACCTGCCTCAAAGCCGTCGAAGCAGGCGTCGATATTATAGATACTGCGCTGGCACCGTTCGCTCTGCGCTCCTCCCAGCCAGCCATTGAGCCCATAGTAGCTACCCTTCAAGGAACACCGAGGGATTGCGGACTCGACCTGGGGCTTC
>CAYHAX010000204.1:0-3438 GCA_964354695.1 uncultured Dehalococcoidia bacterium | reverse complement strand
GTCATGCGGCGTGGTTTTGAATATATCAACTTCTACTTTCGGGTCGAAGCTGAGCCTTACTCCAGAAGAGGTCTCAACCATTCCATTTTCAATGTAATCGGAAAAACAGTCAGGATCAAAACGGCTAAAAAGGGCCTTGCCCCTCAGATGCGCTTTCGCCTCCTCACGGCTGGGCCATTCTTCACGTCGCCCTTTCGTCCAAGCTGCCGGCCCCATGCGCCCCGCAAGCCGGAGCTTCTTGACAGCGACCAGGAAGAGAGAGAAAGGACCGTACACCAGCGGGGGATCAAGCATAATAATCTGCTGGAACAGGCTTGGCTTTTCATAAGCAGCCCTGAAGTTGAGAATCGCCCCCAGGGAATGCCCGAGCCCGATCACCGGCCCGTCGGAATTATCCTCGATGTGCTGAATGAGCTCGCTGGTCAGGCTCACCCAGTTGTCGTCGACCGGATACCTGGCGCTGTGTCCGACCCTGTCAATCGAGATTACCGAATATTCCGGTCCCAGCAACTCGAAGAGCTTGTTATAGGTACCGGAAGGAAAGCCGTTGGCATGTGCAAAATGTATTATTGGCTTCTGCATGACCTTCTCTGTGCAGTAACTATGATATCAGAGTCTTTGCTGCCGCCGTCCTCTCCTGAAAACAGCCGGCATCCAGGTCTCTGTCGCTCTGGCTTTGTAGCCAATTTCTCATGCCTCCCATTATATCACCTCCGCCCGCTTCGCCGCCTTTTTTATCCGCCTGACAGCCTCATATGATACACCATACGCCTTGGCTAGTTTACGCAGGCTCTTGCCTTTCTTATACTGAAAGAGGACTCTCTGCCAATGCTCAGGCTGAATCTTACCTGTCCAAACCACGCTTAAACAATGAGGCGCATTTACTGGAAACAACCCGACTTCCAGATATTGCATGCCCCCCCGACCCCCATCGGGGTGGCCGCTTTTTTACAGTAGAATCACGAGCGATAATCCATCTCGCCTGAGGCTTTTCTCAGCAATCTCTCCGCCCCCATCTTCATCATTGACACCCCACACAGTCAGTGGTATAAGTAAGCCTAGGATAAGGATACTCTTTCCTTAATTAAAACCACATAAATCTCGCCCTGCTCCTGCTGCGGGGAATACCTTTGCAGAAGTATAAATCTGGTTGAACTCTTAACCACAGGAGGTCGTGAGGCATATGGGCACAAAACAACAGGCAAAGATCTTTGATTATTTAATCATCGGGTCAGGCTTCGGCGGAAGCGTCTCAGCGATGCGCCTGACTGAGAAGGGCCACAGCGTGCTTGTCCTGGAGCGGGGTAAGCGCTACCGCGACCATGATTTCCCCTTCAGCAACTGGATAGTGTGGAAATACCTATGGATGCCAGCCTTGCGCTGTTTTGGCATCTTCGAGATCACCCCCATGGAGTGTGGACTCATCCTGCACGGGTCGGGAGTAGGGGGAGGTAGCCTAAATTATGCCAACGTTCTGGAGGTGCCTGACGACGCCCTGTTCGAAAACCCCTCCTGGCGGGGGCTGGCTGACTGGAAGAAAATCCTGGCTCCGCACTACCAGACAGCTCGCCGCATGCTGGGCGTAACCGTCAATCCGAAGCTGTCACCTGCTGACGATATCTTGAAAGAAATCGCTGAGGAGATGGGGCAGAGCCACACCTTCCGTCCCACCAACGTGGGGCTTTTTTTCGGTCCGGAGGGGAAAGAAGTGCCCGACCCCTACTTCGGCGGCGAGGGTCCACCCAGACGAGGCTGTGACCACTGCGGCGGGTGCATGGTAGGCTGTCGCAACAATGGCAAAAACAGCCTGGATAAGAACTACCTTTACTTCGCCGAAAAGTGGGGGGCGGAGATACGTCCCGAAGCCGAGGTAACCGACATCAGACCATTGCCTGCCGGGCAGCCTGATGGCGCCCGCTATGAAGTGGTCTATCACCGCTCCACCGCCTGGTTGCTCAAGCCGGAGCGCCGCGTACGTGCGCGCAACGTGGTACTCTCCGCCGGCGTACTGGGCACTCTGAAATTGCTCTTCAGATGCCGCGATGTCAACCGCTCGCTCCCTAACATCTCGCAGCGCCTGGGCGATATGGTGCGCACCAACAGCGAGGCTTTGCTGGGCATATCGAGTCGACCCGGTAACAAGGTGGACTATTCCAAAGGGATAGCCATTACTTCCATCTTTCACGGAGACAAAGTAACCTGCATCGAGCCAGTGCGGTTCTCTGCAGGTTCAGGGTTCATTCTACTCCTGGCTGGTCCATTGTTCGATACCTCGAATAATACACCGCTGCGCCTGGCAAGATTCCTCTGGGAGATTTTACGACATCCCCTGTACACTATATGGGCACATATGCCCTTCGGCTGGGCTCGCCGCACCACTATCCTGCTTGTGATGCAGACAACGGACAACCGTCTGCGCATGCGCCTGGGGCGCGGCCTGCTCACCCTGTTCCGCAAGGGACTGGTTTCCAAACCAGACGTCGGACAGGCCCTACCGCCTAGAATTAATATCGCGCACCAGGTAACACGTGCCTTCGCTGCCAAGACCAAAGGCATACCTGCAGGCTCGATAAGCGAGGGCTTACTTAACATGGAGACCTCAGCGCACATCATGGGCGGCTGCCCCTTCGGTAAAAATGCCGAAGAGGGGGTTGTCGGTCTGGATTGCCAGGTGCATAACCATCCTGGTTTGTATGTAGTTGATGGGTCAATAATACCCGCCAACCCGGGCGTCAACCCCAGCTTGACCATCACCTCTCTGGCGGAATACGCCATGAGCCAGGTGCCACCTAAATCTGGACAGAGGGCTAGGCAACCATTAGTTGGTAAGGAGGTATGATGTACGGAGGACACGGCAAAATCCTGAGGGTTAACCTGTCAGACGGAAAAATTTCGCACGAGGATATCCCCCAAAAACTCTTCGATAAGTTCCTCACAGGCGCCGGGCTGGCTACACATTATCTTTATCAGGAGGTCCCCAGGGGCGCAGACCCACTGGGAGCCCAAAACGAGCTCATACTCATGACCGGGGCTTTAACGGGAACCACTGCCCCCAGCACCGGCAGATTCAACTGGGTTTTCAAATCGCCTCTGACCGGGCTCTGGGCGCAATCTAACTCAGCCGGCTTCTGGGGTGTGGACTTCAAGAAAACCGGTTTCGATGGAATCATATTTCAAGGCATATCGCCCAAACCCGTCTATCTCGTAGTCACCGACGACCACGCCGAGCTCAGAGATGCCAAGCATCTATGGGGCAAAAGCGTTTTTGAGACTACAGAGTCTATAAAAAAAGAGCTTGGTGAGAAGTACAACGTTGACTGTATCGGGATAGCCGGAGAGAACTTGGTCAGATACGCCAGCATAATGAACGACCTGCATCGGGCGGCGGGGCGGTGCGGCGGCGGGGCGGTAATGGGTTCTAAAAAGTTGAAGGCCATT
>CAYHAX010000203.1:0-3873 GCA_964354695.1 uncultured Dehalococcoidia bacterium | reverse complement strand
ATTCATCGCCTTCTTCAGCATCCGCGCCGCCGCCAAGCCTGCCGACGAGGAGCACGAGTTCGGCCACGGAAAGATTGAGAACATCAGCGGTACCATCGAGGGACTGCTGATATTCGGGGCAGCGGGGCTTATCATCTATGAGGCGACAGATAAGATAATCAACAGAGCAAAGCCGGAATTCCTTGCCGCCGGCATAGGCATCATGGCGTTCTCGGCAGTGCTCAATTTCTTCGTATCTCGCTTCCTGCATAAGATAGCTCATCGCACCGATTCAGTGGCGCTGGAAGCCGATGCCTGGCATCTCACCACCGATGTCTACACCTCGCTGGGTGTCTTCGTAGGTCTGATAGTGGTAGAGATAACGCACTGGTATATTCTGGACCCCATAATCGCTATAGTAGTGGCGCTGCTCATCCTCAGGGCAGCCTGGAATATCACCCGCAAGTCGGTGAGGGATCTGGTGGATGAGCGCCTGCCTCAGGCTGAGGAGGATATCATCACAGCCAGTATCCTGGAGCATGTCGGGGAACTGGCTGGCTTCCACGAGCTGCGCACCCGCAAGGCGGGCAGCCAGAGGTATATCGAGCTGCACCTGGTCTTGCCCAAGAAGGTTACGATTGAGGAAGCGCACAGGCTCTGCGACCATCTGGAAGAGGATATCAAGGGCAAGCTGCCCGAGGGAAATGTCACCATCCACTGCGAGCCCTGCGACCAGTCGGATGAAGGCACCTGCCCGCCCGATTGCTCGGGGATAACATGCCGTCTAAACGTGGAGGAAAACCCTAAACCCTAAATCCGAATTAAGCGCAAGGTTGACAAGATTTCGGGGCGATGCCTATAATGGGAGCCTGGATGCGGGTGTAACTCAGCGGTAGAGTATCTGCTTCCCAAGCAGAGAGTCGGGAGTCCGAATCTCCTCACCCGCTCCACTAATTCAACAGGAGTATCTGCTTTTTCAGCAGGGAATGTAGCGCAAAGTTGTAGACCCATCCCCGTCTATCCTCTAAGCTATCTGTGTAAGGAAACGCAGATGGCCACCCTAATCGAGTTCGGCAACAGCTCCTACTGGACTAGTACAGGGGACGATGGATAAAGCATCGGGGTTGGCGTATAATACTGACCTAGCCATTAGTAACATCGACACCGCAAAGCTACAGTGTGGGAGTTTTGCTGACTACATCACTTGCTATCATGATATGCACAACAGCAGAAACCATGAACATCTGGTCGCACGACTGTCCGCACCTAAATGGCCAACGCATGCCTCTAGATAGGCAAATCAAGGACAATGACTATTGGGTTTATTCAATCGTGCTGCTGCGTCAAGTAGGTTACCGGATCCTAGAAGGAGGTATTATCTGAACATGAACTTCGAATTAAATGAAGAACAGAGAATGTTTAAGGACGCGATAAGGAATTTCGCACAAAAAGAGATAGCTCCCTTGGTCAATGAGGCTGAGGAAAAAGAGACCTTTCCCGTCCAGCTATTCCCGAAAATGGGTGCCATGGGTTACCTATGTGTTGGGTATCCCCCCGAGTACGGCGGTGGTGGTATGGGAAAGATCGGCGAATGCATCGCCATGGAGGAACTGGGACGAATCTGCCTAGGAATAGCCAGCGGAATCATGGTACAGTCAGGGATAGCGACTTCTGCCATTTACCGCCATGGCAATGAGGAACAGAGGCAGAAGTACTTGGTGTCAGCGATAAAGGGGCAGAAGATCGGGGCCTTTGCGCTGACTGAGCCCAACGCGGGCTCTGACGCCTCTGCCATTGAGACCAGCGCAACCAAAAATGGGAATGGCTACATCATCAGCGGCACCAAGATCTTTATCACAAATGGTCCCATAGCCGATTTCGTCCTGACGGCAGCCTATACTGACAAGGCGAAGGGATCTCGGGGCGGCGTGAGCCTGTTCATCGTGGAAAAGGGGACTGCCGGCTTCAGCGTCAACAAAATGCACAAGTTCTGCATGCGCTCTTCCTCGACGGGCGAACTGACCTACGACAGCGTAGCAGTTTCGCAGGAGGATCTGGTGGGTGAAGAAGGTCGTGGCTTTCCCTATCTGATGGAAGCGCTTACCGCGGGTAGGATAACCCACGGAGCCAGAAGCCTGGGCCTTGGTGCTGCAGCCTATGATGCATCACTCCAGTATGCCCAGAACAGGCGCCAATTCGGCCGGCCAATAGGCAACTTCCAGGCTATCGCCTTCAAGCTGGTCAGGATGGCCTTGGACCTGGAGGCCGCACGATGGCTAGTCTACCATGCCGCATGGCTCCATGACCAAGGCATCCGTTGTGTCAAAGAGACCGCCATGGCCAAGCTCTTCGCCAGCGAGATGGCGCAGCGCGTAACCGGCGAAGCCATGCAGATACACGGTGGCTATGGTTTCACTACGGATTCGCCTATGCAGAGATACTACCGCGATGCTCGACTCGGCACAACCGTCGAAGGTACCTCGGAGATTCAGCAGGTGGTCATCTCAAGGGAGATAGGCGTTGGCTAGGCAACCTTCGATAGGTGTTTTTACACTCGCATTCTGAGCGCTTACGCGCATATGAGAGAAACAGAGTGCTATCGACATCGTGAGATCTATCTGCAGTGGGTTACAATGACGCAAGCCGAAGTTCTGTGGCATTGAAGGGATCGCCGTGATTGTTGCTCAGGGAGGCCCAAAAATGTCAGAGGTGAAAGCAATGAGTCTGAAGGCAGTGAAGAAGGTCAGCATAATCGGTTCCGGACTAATGGGTGCCCAGATTGCGGAGATTATGGCCAGGGTTGGGGGATACCCTGTAGTGATGTGGGACATGAACGAGGAGCTACTAGCAAAAGGTCTTGAAGCCATAGCCGGTAGCTTGAAGCGTTTCTCCGTGGACAAGGGTAAGATGTCCCAGGAAGAAGCTGAGCAGGTCATGCATAGGATCAAGGGAACCACGGAAATGGCTGAGGCCGCAAACGCCAATTTCATAGTAGAGGCGGTCCCTGAGAACATGAACATAAAGCAAAAGGTGTTCAGGCAACTGGACGAAGCCGCACCCGCCAATGCTTACCTAGCTTCAAACACATCATATTTGAACATAACTGACTTGGGGGGGGCCACTAGCAGACCAGATAAGGTAATAGGCATGCACTTCTTTAATCCTGTTGCTGTTATGAGACTTGTAGAAGTTGTCAGGGGAACGCTGTCTTCAGACGAAACAACACAACTGACCTGTGACTTGGCCCGGAAACTTGGAAAGGAGCCGATTGTCTGCCGCGACTTTAGCTATGGTTTTCTAGCCAACCGGGCGTATCGGGCGATGAGAAACGAGGCGCTGCAGATGGTGTGGGAGAGAGTAGCTACACCCCAGGATATAGACAAGGCTCTGAAACTAGGATACAACCTGCCTCAGGGACCTCTGGAGTTGACAGATATGACCGGGGGTTGGGGCATAGCTGTAGCCTCTGAGGCCGACTCTGTCAGGGAACTGGGACCAGAGAAAGGCTATGTGCACCCACTGATAAGGATGATGGTCAGAGCTGGCTACACCGGTGGACGGGACAAGAAGGGCATATATGCCTTCTGGGATGAAATACTTTCGAAGTGGTAGCCACGCAGGCACCGGCAAGGAACTGTTCGGCGTCAGGGAAAATGGGGCACCCTCACTAGTGCCAGGACTAACTTAACGAGTGGTATCGTTGGTGGGGGCAGGCCAGAGGAGGTCAAACCTTAGAGCGAACTTCCACTGATTTCTCAATTACTTCGCTGAATAATTGACAACGATATTGCTGTCAAGTAAGCTGGACGAACCAATGAACCGACACAAAATCATTCAAGCCACTAGCACAGGACAGTAGCACGTCCGCTAAACGTGGGAGGTCTCCTGAGGAGG
>CAYHAX010000202.1:0-4149 GCA_964354695.1 uncultured Dehalococcoidia bacterium | reverse complement strand
CTCTAGATGTTAGGGTGTTGCCGACATTACTATGGAGCGGTTGGGAGCCCATCCCCAATCATGTAGGGGCCAGACGATTAACCATGCCTTGCCGACTATCTTATTGCGGGGTATCGGGCCTATCTCACGAGAGTCTTGGCTGACGCTGCGGTTGTCTCCCATAACAAAGTATTCTCCCTCAGGCACTGTCCAGGTCCCACTGACCCCGCTATGCTGGATCGCCAGATACGATTCCTCGAGTTGATGGCCGTTGATGTATACGGTACCGTCAGGTTTCACCTCTACTGTCTCTCCAGGCAAGCCGATCACCCGCTTGATCCGGTCGGGCTGGTCCGGCACTCGGAAGATGATGACATCGCCTCTACTGGGGTTGTGCCCGAACCAGTAGGCTGTCTTGTTTACCAATACATAGTGTCCTTCGTGTAAATTGGGCAGCATGCTTGTCTGCTCAATCCTGAAGTTCTGTATCGTGAAATGGATGGCGAAGAAGATGACCAGAGCCAGGAGAACGACCTGCAGTGTCTCGCGGATGAAAGTTCTCATAACTATTGTGTAAGGGCCCCTCAGCACTCCCCGTTTTCCAGGTTCTGTGTTTAAAAGATACAAGAGGTTAGTCCCTGAGAGTAATAACCAGTAATCGTTGATACCCTATTATTCGATAATTAGCTTGAGGTGGTACTTATAAGTACCACCTTGTTTATTAGCGTGACGAAAAGTTCGTTAGCAAAAATGTTAGCAAAAAGTTTGTATACGAAATGCTCCGAAAACACTCTATTTGTGAACAGCGTCTAAGGAAACGGAGAACATAAATCAGCCTGCTTCTAACGAACGCGTCTGCTCAATAGCTTAAATACCTCAAACCACAGGATGCTGAATACCCCTGCTATCAAGCAGATGCCGAGGTCAGTTGCGTGCAGCATACCAAAGCCAAACAGGTTGCGCAGGAAAGGGACGTAAAGAACCAGGCCCATAAAGAATACGGCACCGCCCAACACCCACCACAAAGCGGCATTTGCTGAGCGCAGCGTGCCCAGGATAGTGCGCGACCAGGACCGATTCGACAATATCAGGGCGAGATTGGCAACTATGAGTGTGGTGAAGGCTAAGGCGCGGGCTTGCTGCTCATCGAGACCGCGGTGCCTGGCCACGATAAATACGGCCAGAACAATGAGCAATACGCTGGCACCCTGTAATAAGCTGATGACCAGCGGCCGCCGGCTGAAAACCGGCTCTTTGGGACTGCGGGGCGGACGGTTCATAACGTTGGGCTCCTCAGGCTCGGCCTCGAAAACCAGCGAGCAGGCGGGGTCAATGATAAGTTCAAGGAAGACGATATGAACCGGCAACAGGGCAAGTGGCCACTTTAGGAGCACTGGAATCAGGGACATGCCGATAATGGGTATGTGTATAGCGAAGATATAGGACATCGCTTTTCTGAGGTTATCGAAGATACGCCGCCCCAGTCTGTTAGCTTTCACGATAGATGAGAAATCATCATCGAGGAGCACCAGCGAGGAAGCTTCACGGGCAACATCTGTGCCCCGCCCTCCCATAGCGATGCCAATATGCGCTGACTTCAGGGCCGGTGCATCATTTACTCCGTCGCCTGTCATGGCTACGATTTCCCCATTAGCTTTAAGGGCATTTACTATGCGCAACTTGTGTTCGGGCATCACCCGGGCAAAGATGTTTGTGGCCTGGATACGCTTTTCTAGTTCTGCATCGTCCATCTCGTCCAATTCAGACCCCGTTATAACCTGGTCAATCGACTTCAGGCCGATCTGTCGGCCAATGGACTGGGCAGTGCGGGGATAATCGCCGGTGATCATTACTACCCTTATCACTGCGGTGTAACACTCCTTTATCGCTTCGGGAACATCCGGACGCACGGGGTCGGACAACCCCACAAGCCCCAGGAACTCGAACTCGAATTCATGCTGGTTGCTGGGCAAGGCTATCTGCTTGAAACGGGCTCTGGCTATGCCGAGCACCCGCAGTCCATCATCTGCCATGACGGAGATATTTTCAGACAGCGCTCGCTTTTGCGCCTCATTGAAATGACAAAGGTCAGCGATGGCCTCCGGCGCACCTTTGGCAGCGATAACGTAGTCTTCACCGGCGGGCGACATCCAAACATGCGACAGAGCCAACAGCTCCTGCGACAGCGGGTATTCGCTCATCAGCGTCCAGTCCTGGTGAAGATGTTCCGTATGTTTGAGGTAAAGTTCGCCGAGTTCCTTGAAAGCCTTTTCCATGGGGTCAGAAGGGTCCCTTTGGCTGGCCAGTATGCTGAACTCCACGATCTCGTGTAAATTCTCCGGTAACTGGGCTGGAGCCTTCTCGCGGAGGTCGTAGAACTGCCCGTTGGCGTAAATCCTGGCAACCGACATGCGGTTGAGCGTGAGCGTACCCGTCTTATCGACACATAGCACGGTAGTGGAACCCATGGTCTCGACTGTCGGTGCATGTCGAGTGAGGACCCGCGCTTTTGAAATCCGCCAGGCCCCCAGGGCGAGGAAGATGGTGAGCACGACGGGGAACTCCTCCGGCAATACGGCCATGCCCAGGGTAATGCCAGCCAGGAGTCCCTGCAGCCAATCGCCTCTGGTGAGCCCATAGACTACGACAATAATTGCGCTTACGGATAAGCCGATTGTTGCCAGAATGAGAACCAGCCGCCTGGTTTCTTTCTGCAACAGCCCCTGTTCAGGCTCGACTGTCTGCAAGCTTTTTCCAATCTTACCGATTTCGGTATGTGCACCGATGGCCTGTGATTGAGCGATGCCGTGGCCTTTCACTACCAGGGTGCCGGAGAAAACGAAGGGCAAGTCATCGCCACCGGGGCGGCCTGTTGGCGGAATAGCGCCGATACAAGGCGCCTTGCGCACTGGCACTGACTCTCCAGTCAGAAGCGATTCATCGATCATAAGGTTTGTACACGACAGGACCACTGCGTCGGCGGGCACGCGGTCGCCCTCTGACAGAACCAGGATGTCACCTCGGACCACCTCGCGGCCGACAATCCTTTTCCGTTCGCCGTCACGGATGACCAATGCCCGAGGGCTAGACAGGTCTCTCAATGCCTCAAGCGTACGTTCCGTCCTGCGCTCCTGGTAAATAGTGATGCCAATGATGACGAAGACGAAACTCAACAGAAGCAGTGCCTCCCCCAGGTCACCCAGCGCCAGATAGACTGCTCCACAGGCTATGAGCAGCAGAAACATAGGCTCGCGGGCAACCCCAAAGGCAATGGCAAAGACGCTGCGGCGACTCCTTGCCGAGGGCAGCTCGTTGAATCCTTCCTGTTTCAGCCTTCTGGCTGCTTCCGCTTCGGAAAGACCGGAGATATTATTGGTGTCAAAGTCAGCAGGCATAATATAGCTTTCTAAAGTTACATAAGTTGCCCGGGCTGCTGAAACTATCTGGGAAGGGGGTCGCCAGTAGAAGCTGGCCTTACCAGCAATATGGGGCTGGATGCAGCCAGCAGGACCTTCTCGGCCACGCTGCCATACGCCCACCGGCTGAGGCCCGAACGTCCGTGGGTTGCCATGACGATAAGACTAGAGCCATTCTTAGCAGCATAGTTGACGATCTCTTCGGCAGCCTGTCCCTCAAGCACCTCTGAGCTTACAGTTAGGCCGGTACTGTTGAGCTGCTTTTCGATGCGAGTCAGGTACTTTTTTGCCGAGTTCCTGGACTTCGCCATCTGTTTCGCCGCCATGTCCCCCAGTTCGCCAGGAACTCCGGAGGGGCGAATGCAGGGATACTCAGAGGTTCGCAGGCCATGAGCAAGGTAATCTTCACCGTTTTAGCATTGGGCTGCTTCGCCAGAGCCACGACATGGGGTAACACCAGTTCAGCCAGCCCCGAGCTATCCAAGGGGACCAGCATGGTGTCCGGCCATTCGTTGTTGGCGATGTCCTGGGGGATGCCTGCCCTAACAAGCAAGACCGGGATGCGTGAAGACCGGAGCACCCTATCAGCTACACTTCCCATGACCCAGCGGCTGATACCAGACCGGCCATGCGTAGCCATGAGTATCAAATCGATGTCGTTTGTATCCGTATAACGAAGGATTTCCTCAGCGGGGTAGCCTACCATCACCTCACCGGACACCTTTATCCCCTGGCTTTCCCGGGGAACGCCTGA
>CAYHAX010000201.1:0-5620 GCA_964354695.1 uncultured Dehalococcoidia bacterium | reverse complement strand
GCTTACTGAAGGCTCTTTTCTGGAAAACCCAGCTCTGCCGTGTCCCTCCCAACCCCATTATCAGAACTAGCGGCTCACCCTGCCCGCTGACATCAAATGCCATGTTGATTCCATTTACCTCTGCTTGTGGCATTTCCCCCTCCTCTCAATAAATCCTCGCTATAATGTCATCCTATTGACCTGTTGTGGTATTATACTACCAATCGCAGTAGAATGTCGTAAGAAACGCGATAAGGTTACCAAAGGATATTAATCTAAAAAGCATTACTGAAAGGAGGAGGCACATGGCACAAGAAGGCAAGTCTGGAAATGGTCGAGCCGCAGGTGCTAGTGTAGGCATTTTCTGGTTTATGGGTTGGTTATTCACCATCGCTTTTGCAAATCTGGTTTGGTGGAAGATTATACTCGGTATAGTGGTCTGGCCTTACTTTCTGGGCTTAGAAATCAGGTAATGGCAGTTGTTAATCGTCAGGCGTTTTCGGTTGCGCCGCTCATTTCGTCTGTCGTCTCTCGGTTGAGGGGGACACGCAACCCATTGACGAAATCCAAATCTCCATCTCCGCTGTATCCTGACTACGCTTGTGCTTCAGAAGCAAGGTGAGCTATAATTATCCCCAGTCCGACCTCGCAGTATCACAGGAGGAAATAGCTATGAAGGTTGTAGCATTTAACGGCAGCCCTCACAAGAAGGGGAACACCAGCGTGCTTATCAACGTGGTATTAGACGAATTAAAGAACGAGGGTATCGCCACCGAACTCGTTCAAATAGGCGTACGCCCATTCATGGTTGCCGGGCTTGCTTCAAGTGCACTAGGAACTTAGACCAGCGTTGTGCGCAAAACGACGATGCTCTGAACAAGTATCTTGAGATGATGCTTGAAGCAGACGGGTTCATCCTCGGCTCGCCTACATACCATGGCGACATTACACCGGAGTTGAAAGCGCTGATCGATAGAGCCGGTCTGGTATCGAAAGTGAACGGGACTTTGTTCAAGAGGAAAGTCGGGGCAGCCGTCGTAGCTGTACGCAGGGCAGGCAGCGTCCACGCGATTGGTTCCATTCATCACATGATGCTGATGAATGAAATGATTATACCCGGCTCGACTTACTGGAATATGTCAATCGGGTTCGACAATGGAGATGTGGAAAAGGATGCGGAGGGAATCGGAACAATGAAGACCCTCGGGCAGAATATGGCCTGGTTACTTAAGAAACTGAAGTGACAACCGATTGGTACTCGCTGCTAACACCACCCACCCTCAATTTATCTTCGTAGCAGGTCGTGTATTATTGTAGGGGCGTTCAATTGAACGCCCCTACCCGTGAAGGCATTCGCGGACGCTTGGGTTGACAACCACAGACGGTGGTGCTATAAGACACTTTGCCCTTGGCGACTTATGGGGAGGAGGTTCTACCGATGGAAGAGATTTATAAGCGATTGGCTGTTAAATTGGGGTACCCTGATTCTGAGTATCTGCCCAAGATTTATGAATATGCGGCTACGTTGCGGCAGGCGCGAATTCTCGAAGCTCTAAACCAGCCTCCGGGTCCGGCGCTCACCGCGGAGCAGTTGGCGCAGAAGCTGGGGCTGGATGCAGAGGTGATAAAGAAGGAGATGGACGACCTGTTTTATAAGGGTCTGGCTTTCCCGCGTAACTTTCAGGACCGCCGGGAGTGGAGGTTCGGTAAGTCCGCGATGCAACTTCACGATGCTACCCTGAGCGGCTGGAGAAGGTTCAGTGAACCAGAGAAACTCTACCGCCTCTGGCATCAGTACGATGAAAACGAGGGCTATCGGACGTATGGCAAGGAATACGCCGCTATGACTGTTGCACTGATGCGAGTTATACCCGCCTGGGAATCCGTAGCAGACGACCCCAATCTCCAGCCCTGGGAGGACTGGCGGCAAATACTCAAGAGCAAACAGCTTATGTCCGTGGTGGATTGCCCCTGCCGCCTGGAGGTCAGAGCCTGTGCCCGTCCGGTAGAGGTTTGCATAGACTTCGACAGGACGGCCGAATATGACATTGCCAGCGGGCATGGCAGAAAACTGAGCTCTGAGGAGGCGCTCGAGATACTGGGGAAAGCCTCACGCTCTGGGCTGGTGCATACTGCGGTAAATACCGCTGCGGTCAGCCTTATGTGCAACTGCTGCAACGATTGCTGCATAGAGTTCCAAACCCTGAAAAAGTGCGACATACCTCTCAGCCAGCACTACGCCCAGAGCCGCTATGAGGCGAAGGTGGGCCAGGATAAGTGCAACGGGTGCCAGGACTGCATAGACAACTGCAACTTCGATGCTATAACCATGGCGAAATCAGCCGGCTCGAAGAAGCTCAAGGCGCAGATAAACCCTGATATGTGTTATGGCTGCGGGTGCTGTTTTATGGTCTGTGAACAGAAAGCCATCTCCATGAAGTGCGTCAGACCGGTGTCACACGTGCCGGATGTTCCAGAGTAGATAATTGCCCCCAAAGGCGCTCAGCGCTCTTGTAATCGTTAGGCGTTTTCAGGTTGTGCGGCTCGTTTTGTCTGTCGTCTATCGGGTGCCGGAATACGCCGTCTCAGTTTAAGATTCCAGCCGCACCCGCCTCAGGCGGGCAACCTGTAGACGCAATCCAAATCAAGGTGGGTTGCATTTCACTGCACCCACTCTGCGGGAGGCAAAGTGATAGCTGTATTCTATGCGATGGATGGTGAAATCGGAGAGCCGTTAGAGGGGTTTTCTATCAAGGAGGAGATTCTGCTGGGGGAGCGGCAAGAAAATAAGCGCAAAAGGTTCAGAGGAATAGTCAGAAAGGGGGCGATTCAAGGTCGGGAGATAGTCTTAGCCCAAACCGGGATCTGGAGGACGGGACTCTTCGGGCATAAGGGCAATACCCAGGCAAGAGAGGTGGCTGAATACGTTGTTGAGCGGTACCATCCCGAGAAAATCCTGGTGGTGGGTATTGGCGGTGGAATGGAAGAGCAACTGAAACCTGGCGCTCTCATCGTGTGTGACCCCGTTTATACTGAAGCGAAATGCCCCGTCTTTCCCATCTTCACCAGAACCAGGCAACCGATTCATCCCGATGAGCAAATGACCTCTCTGGCTGTCGACGTGCTGAAGGAAAGGGGTGTTACCTTTTACAGCGGAGGGGACATCCAGTCAACCGGGTATAGTTGGATTCGGAAGAGGTATCCGGGGACGAAGATAGTGGAAATGGAGGATTACTTTATTGCGGCGGTTGCTCAGGCAAGGAACATTCCTTTCCTGGCGGTGAGAGTGGTCAGTGAGCCGTATGGCGAGAAGCTGAACACAAGTCCCGAGTATCAGGCGTTGTGGCTGGAACGATATTTGAGGATAACCACGCTCCTCCGAGATGAATTTCTTCTACCCTTCCTGCAACGGCTCTAAGGGGCGATGCCACATGGACTTTCTCGCCTCGCCCTCTTTCTATTCTTCCCTGCCAGCGTCATTGTTTCAGCGTTGCTTTATTGAATCCTGGTGTTATGATATGAGTCCCATTGGAATATGGCGAACGCTATCAGGAGGAGAAGCTATGATAGGTAGCAAAGACAGATATGCCCTGGTGACTGGAGCTTCGAGTGGAATTGGTTATGAGCTGGCAAAGCTCCTGGCGAATGATGGTAAGAATATTGTCGTTATAGCGAGGAGTCGAGACAAGCTTGAGGACTTGAAGAGAGAAGTTGAGAACAAACGGGGAACGAAAGTGAAGGTCTTGGCTAAAGACTTATCCGACCCTAGAGCACCGGTGGAGATATTCTCCCAGCTTGAGCAAGAACGCATTGAGGTAGATGTACTTGTTAACAACGCTGGATTTTGTGTTTACGGCAAGTTCGCTGAAACAGAATTGCAGAAGCAGCTTGAAATGATTCAGGTTAACGCCACTTCATTAGTGCATTTAACCAAGCTGTTTCTGCCTAAGATGCTGGAGAATAATTCAGGCTACATATTGAATGTAGCCTCCTTGTGTGCTTTCATGGCAGTTCCCCTGGAGTCTATCTATTGCAGTACCAAAGCCCTTGTCCTGCATTTCTCAGAAGCTCTGGCTAACGAATTGAAAGGAACTGGCGTTAAGGTTACCTGCCTTTGCCCCGGTCTGGCGAAGACTCTATTCCACAAGCGAGCAAATATGGAAAACAGCAAGGTCGCAAAGCGAAAGATGATGGATGCCGCCACGGTTGCTCAAGATGCTTTGAAAGCCTTGAAAAGAGGCAAACTAATCATCATTCCCGGTTTACAGTACAATGTTGCGCCAATACTGGTAAGAGTCCTCCCCAGAAGTGTAATCACCAGAATCATGAGGTCGCAACATGAGCTTGCGTGAATCAGGGCAGCTCAATTTACTCTACAGGGACTTCTCAAGCTTCTTGTTCTGGATAGCGTACTGCAGTAGAATGGACGACATAAGTGAAGGCTAGGGGTGCTGATGCCGAGATGTCAAACGGGAGAAGTAGAGCTCTGCGGGTAGCCGTGGCACAAGTGGAGTCTAAGAATGGCATGGTCGAGGTCAACCTCAAGCATGCCACGCTATTTGTGGAACAGGCTGCTCGGGAGGGCGCTAAGCTCATCTTGCTGCCGGAGTTCATGCCTGCCGGATATGTATTCACCCCAGCCATATGGGATGGAGCGGAACCAAGCGATGGCATGAGCGTCCAGTGGCTCAAGGAGAACTCTAAGAGATTCGGCGTCTGGTTGGGGACGAGTTTTCTTGAAGCTGACGGCGAGGATTTCTTCAACACCTTTGTCCTGGCGACCCCGGATGGAACTGAGGCTGGCAGGGTCAGGAAACAGACGCCAGCCGGTTTTGAAGCTTACTTCACCAAGGGAGGCAGGGGCACGCACGTGCTGGAGACCGAGTTGGGTAGGATAGGGGTGGGCATCTGCTATGAGAATCAACTTTCTTATATCCCACGAATAATGTACGAGCAGTCGGCAGATTTGTTGCTGATGCCCCATTCATATCCGGGGATAGGGCAGATGTTCTTCCGCCTAGGAGGATTAGCCCAACAATATGCACGTATGCTTGGTATCCCGTCGATTGTGAGCAACAAGTGTGGCCCTTGGCAAAGCCCATATCCTGGGATACCATTTTACAGGGGAGATTCGCCCTTCCCGGGGCTGTCAACCATAGCTGATTCCGATGGCTCAATAAAGGCGCAACTCGGATCTGAGGAGAGGGTAATAGTTGCGCATGTTGTTCTTGAGCAGGGACAAAAAACCCGCGAAGCGCCGCAATGCTGCGGACGGTGGGCAGGGAGGGGACCCTGGTTCAGGAATTCGTGTCTGGTGATAGAAGCTGTGGGAAGGCTATGGTACAGGTTAAGCTCAGAGCGCAAAAGAAGAGCGCGATTAGTTTCGTCCCTCGCGAAATAATGCCCACGGCAATGTGCAGTGCTTCGTGCTGCCTTGGCAAACAATCTTAGCTCTCTCATCATTGACGAAGATGCTATAATACGGCTACAGCGACCTTCACGGGTGATACTATCTTCTCAAGTTGGCGTTTTAAGCTAGGTTCTTACCTTGTTTAGCCGCCCGGCAAATAACCTTTCTCTAGTTATGGTTTGGCTAACTGTGGAGATTATTATATTGGAAGGGAGACGCAGATGCGTAACA
>CAYHAX010000200.1:0-8549 GCA_964354695.1 uncultured Dehalococcoidia bacterium | reverse complement strand
GCTAAGAAGGGCGGACACTCGGTGACCATATTCGAGGCTGAGCCCAAGGCTGGCGGCATGCTCAGGACAGCGATACCCGAGTATGACCTGCCCCGCAAGGTACTCGAGGATGAGCTGGAGATGCTGAAGAGGGTGGGGGTTGAGATAAAGACCCAGGCCAGGGTGGAGTCGGTGGACAGGCTGTTCAAGGACGGCTTCGAGGCCGTATTCGTAGCTGTGGGTGCCCATAGGATAGCCAGGCTGGGCATCGAGGGGGAGGACTCGCCCGGTGTCATGGACGCATTGTCGCTGCTCAGGCAGGTTAATCTGGGGCAGAAGGTGAATTTGGGTGAGAAGGTAGCTGTAATCGGCAGCGGCTACGCTGCCGTGCAAGCTGCCAGGGTAGCCCTCCGACTGGGCGCTAAATCGGCAGTCATCATCTGTGACAGTCAAAAGCTTGCTGTCCCGGCAGATGAAGCTGCTGATGCCCTTGCCGAAGGATTAGAAGTCAAGGCGCTCCTCTCACCGGTCAAGATAGTAAAGACAGATAGCAGGCTGAGGCTGGAGTGTGCCCCGGCGGGACGGAAGAGAGTCAAGGTCAATGGCAGCGGCTTCACCATCGAAGCTGATAACATAATCATCGCCATTAGCGCCACAGCAGCGCTTCCCGACCAGTTCGGGCTAGGGCTGGGCGATAAACAGGCCATAGCGGTCAACCCGGCCGACCTCAGCACCGGCAGAAAGGGCGTTTTCGCCGGCGGGGATGCCGTTTCTGGCGAGCTTTCCTTCATCGACGCCGTAGCTGCAGGCCGGAAGGCAGCTATGTCCATGGACCGTTTCCTCGGAGGCAGCGGTGATATAGATGAGGTGCTGACACCAGTCGCTGAAGGTGTGCCCAGGGTGGGCAGGATACAGAACTTCGCTCAGAGGAAACGCGTCAGCGTGCCTAAAGTGGCTGCTCCAGAACGCAAACAGAGCTTTGCCAAAGTGGAGCTTGGCTACACTGATGAACAGGGAGCCGAGGAAGCGCTGCGCTGTATGGGCTGCGACCTGCGCTTCATGGTCGCCAGGATGCTATCCCAGACACCGAAGGGCGCGAATAGGGCAGAAGGCCAGAAAGCTATTTGAGAAGCAAGTTTTGACGGCTGGCCTCCTAAGATAGTCTTGATCCTCCAGGAGGGCCTTGCCCTCTAGTCTCCGCAGTTTGCAGACGACCTCAAATCCTTGTTCACTTCTTTCCAGAGGCTTTTTTCAGCCTCGCTGGATTCGGGGCACAACCGATTGGCTTGAAGCTTTGTTCTTCGCGCCATATTCTAAATTGTATTGTACTCTGGTACAATAAGCAGGGCATCAAATTTCTCTGTCTGGGGGGTAAAGTGAAAGAAGTTACTCTCACAATTGACTCACGGGAGGTGAGGGTTGAGGGGGGGATTAACATACTCAAGGCGGCAGAGAGGGCCGGAATCTACATACCGGCGCTGTGTAACTACCCCGACCTGAAGCCGCTGGCGGAGACAAAGCCAGACAGGGCTTGCCGGCTCTGTGTGGTTGAGGTGAAAGGTATGGCTGAGCCTCAACTGGCTTGCAGGACACCTGTAGCCGACGGAATGGTCGTTCACACCAACAAACTTCGGCTTCAAAAATTGCGGTATCACAATCTGAAGCTCATGCTCTCAAGGTACCCGGACCATGGCATGAGAACTGAGAGCAAAGAACCTGCTGCCCCTCATAAGACTAGCTTCAAGGCGGAGAAGGGCGAGTTGCAAAGAGCCATCGACCACATAGGTCTGGACGAGCTCCCACCCTATATCCCCAAGAAATTGCCTGTTCGTGATGATAGTCCTTTCTGGATTCGTGATAACAACTTCTGCATACTATGCGAGCGATGTGTGCGGGTCTGCGAGGATATCAGAGGGCTTAAGGCTATCGAGTTCGCTTTCCCCTGCCATAAGGCCTGCCCGGCCGGCATAGACATACCTCGATATCTTCGTCTGATAGCTCGAGGCAAGCCATCGGCTTCCCTAGCGGTAATTCGAGAAAGGGTGCCTTTCCCCGGCTCTCTGGGACGCGTTTGCGTACATCCCTGCGAGACTGAGTGTCAGCGCGGACGCGAGGTGGATAAGCCTCTCTGCATCAGGATGATGAAGCGTTTCGCTGCCGACAACAGCGACGATTCCTGGAAGAAACGGGCAAAGCGGCTGCCGCCTACCGGTAAGAGCGTAGCGGTTGTGGGAGCAGGACCTGCGGGTTTGACCGCCGCCTTCTACCTGGCAAAACAGGGACATAAGGTTACGGTCTTTGAGGCTTTGCCCGAGCCTGGTGGCATGATGAGAGTGGGAATTCCCGAATACCGCCTTCCGCGCAATATACTGGGGGGCGAAATCGAGGATATCAAGAGATTCGGCGTAGAAATCAAACTGAATACAAGGGTCGATTCTCTGGATTCGCTGTCCAGCCAGGGCTACAACGCGATATTCCTCGGACTGGGCGCACACCGGGGCATGAGTCTGGGAGTGGGAGGAGAGAACCTGCCCGGGATTATCGAATCTGCAGAGTTTCTGCGGCGTGTCAACCTGGGCGAGAAGATAAAAGTAGGCAACAGGGCGGGTGTGGTTGGAGGAGGTAATGTCGCCATAGACGCTGCTCGTGTCTCGCTCCGCCTGGGGGCAAAAAAGGTAACAATTATTTACCGCCGCACTCGGGTAGAGATGCCAGCCAATCCCGAGGAGGTTGATGCGGCGCTTGAGGAAGGCATTGAGATTATCTACCTGGCTGCCCCTTCCAAGGTGACCAGAGAAGGCGATGTGCTGAAGCTTGAGTGCATACGCATGGATCTGGGTGAGCCAGATGCCAGCGGCAGGCGTCGCCCTGTCCCGGTAAAGGGCAGCGAGTTTGTGATCGGGCTTGACACCCTGATAGCCGCCATAGGACAGCGCGCTCAAGTCCCCGAAGGCTTCAAGATTGAACAAGGGAAGGGAGATGTGGTCAAGGCTGATGGCAATATGCGCACCAGTCGAGAGGGGGTGTTCGCCGGCGGCGATTGTGTCAGCGGCCCCGCTACCGTCATAGAAGCCATTGCAGCAGGAAGAAAAGCGGCTGAAGCCATAGACCGTTATCTTGGTGGCAACGGCGATATAGCTGAATCTTTGGTCGCGCCAGAGGAAGCCTTGAGTTTTGCCGAGGAAGACTTGCCGGCCGAGAAATTAGCGGTCTTCTCTCACCTGCCTCCCAAGGAGAGGGTTAAGAATTTCAATGAGGTTGAACTGGATGTGGATTGGTATGTTGCGATGTATGAAGCAGCGCGATGTCTTCAGTGCAATGTTATCGCTCCACCTGAGAAACTGACACTCAAAGAAGCCAACTGCAAATTCTGCGGCGCCTGTGTGGATGCGTGCCCGGTGGAGGCTCTGGTGGAGCGCAGCATTCTCGGGATTTCAGCCCCCGACCGCACGGTGACCACCATATGTCCCTACTGCGGGGTGGGCTGCCAGCTTAACCTGGAGGTAAAGGATGAAAGGATAATCCGCGTTGTCCCCGACCCTCGGGGTCCAGCAAACAAAGGCCAGGCATGTGTCAAAGGCAAGTTCGGCCTTGATTTCGTCAATTCACCAGACCGCTTGACCATGCCTCTTATCAAGCAGAAGAATGGCGAGTTCATTGAGGCAAGCTGGGGCGAGGCACTCGATTTCATAACCAGCAAGCTGGCGAACTACAAGGGCAATAAGTTCGCCGCTATATCTTCAGCCAAGTGCACCAACGAAGACAATTTCGTTTTCCAGAAATTCACCAGGGGGGTGATGGGCACGAACAACATAGACCACTGTGCCCGTCTCTGACACGCGCCAACTGTGGCTGGTCTAGCCACAAGCTTCGGCAGCGGCGCTATGACCAACTCGATAGCCGAGATCGGCGATGCGCGCTGTATCCTCGCTATCGGCACAAACACTACCGAAGACCATCCGGTAATCGCCCTCGAGATAAAGAAAGCCGTTGACAAAGGAGCCAAGCTCGTAGTCGCCGACCCACGTAAGACCGACCTTTGCAGAAAGGCTAATATTTGCCTGCGGCATCGTCCGGGCTCGGATGTGGCTCTGCTCATGGGCATGTGTCGAGTGATTGTTGATGAGAATCTCTGGGACAAGGAGTTCGTGGAGAAGCGCTGCGAGAACTTCGAGGAGTTCGAGAGCTCTCTGAAAGGCTTCGACCTCAACTTCGTATCCAAGGTAACCGGCGTGCCCGCTGCCGACATAGCTCAGGCAGCACGAATGTACGCTACCAATCGCCCCGGCTCCATCCTTTACTGCATGGGCATCACACAGCACTCGCACGGCACCGACAACGTGCTGGCGGTAGCCAACCTGGCTATGCTCACCGGCAACGTGGGCAAGCGCTCCTCAGGTGTGAATCCGCTGCGCGGACAGAACAATGTGCAGGGTTCCTGCGACATGGGCGCTCTGCCCAACGTGTTCACGGGCTACCAACCAGTGAGCAATGCCAGCATTAAGACCAAATTCGAGACTGCCTGGGGCTATACCCTGCCCGCAGAGCCAGGCATGGTGCTCACCGAGATGTTCCATGCCGTAGATGCAGGCAAGATAAAGGCAATGTATATCATAGGGGAGAACCCTGTGCTCAGCGACCCCGATGCCAAGCACATAGAGGAATCTTTGAAAAAGGTGGAGTTCCTGGTGGTGCAGGATATATTCCTCACCGAGACCGCGAAGCTAGCCCATGTGGTGCTGCCGGCTGCCAGTTTCGCTGAGAAGGATGGAACCTTCACCAACACGGAGCGCCGCGTGCAGCGAGTGCGCCAGGCTATCAAACCCATAGGCAACTCCAAGCCCGACTGGCAGATAATCTGCGATATTGCGAAGCGCATGAAGGGCAAGGGCTTCGACTTCGCTGACGCGTCGGCGATTATGAACGAAATCGCCAGCCTGACGCCTTCATACGGCGGCATTACCTATCAGAGACTGGACAGCGGCGGCTTACAGTGGCCCTGCCCCATAGAGGACCACCCCGGCTTAGAGTACCTGCACGCAGATACGTTCGTGCGGGGCAAGGGCAGGTTCGCGGGGCTGGAATTCAAGCCACCCAAGGAGCTGCCCGATGCGAGCTACCCGCTGGTGCTGACCACGGGTCGCAGCCTGTTCCACTACCACACCGGCTCCATGACCCGGAAGACCAAGGGGCTTGTTGAACTGAAGAGCGAGGAGGAAGTGGAGATAGATCCTCAGGACGCCAAAACATTGGGTATTGCCAGCGGGGATAAGATATTTGTGGTCTCACGACGTGGCAGGGTGCCCGCTAAGGCGAAGGTAACGGAGAACTTGCAGCCGGGCGTTATCTTCATGACCTTCCACTTTGTAGAGAGCGCCACCAACATGCTGACCAATCCGGTGTACGACCCGGTATCCAAGACGCCCGAGTTCAAGGTGTGCGCGGTGAGGGTGGAGAAGGCGTAAGCTCAAGAAAGCTTCCTTGAAACCCACGTAGGGGCATCCGCCTGAGGCGGACGCCCCTACGCTTATGATAAACCAGAGAAACAAGCAAAGAAATCACCGGGTTTTTCTTCGAACCCTATTTCTACCCCCTGATAGCCTCTTCACTAGGAATAGATGACCCAGTGCACCAGCCATCGCAGGTTGTTCCAGTAACTATCGGGCATGAATAGACCAGAGATTACTGGGAAGAAGAAGATGAAGCAGGCTACATTCAAGGCGAGATAGCCCCCCACAGCCCATTTGCCCCAGGCATACCGCTCCCACAACCACTTCGCCCAGAAAGTGATAGCCAGTATCATGAACAGCACGTTGGGATAGAAGTGGTAGATGAAAAGCACCCGCGTAATCGGGATGAAGAAGAGCCACTGCGCCAGGAAGGGTATCACTATGAAGATAGCGACCTTGCTTCTATATCTTACTGCTAGCCAGAGGGTGGCAATCATCACGGGCATGCTCGCCCACCACAGGGCGGGATTGCCGAAGGTTACGATGTAGGAGGTGGCATCTTGCAGCTTGCCGTAAGCAAGGTAAACCGGCGTTAACATCAGGGGCCAGGTGTACCATTCGGAGGCGTAGGGGTGAGACGCCCCCAGACCGGAATGGAACTCGAACATCCTCCATTGCATATCCCAGAAGTCGGGAAGGTTGTGCCCTGCCAGGAAGTAGGGTATATAGGAGAGCACGTAGATAGCCACCGCAGTAGCCATACCGCCGGCGAACCAGAGCACCTCGCTCTTATGTATTTCGCGCTGGCGCCATTTGAGCAGAACCAACAATAGCATCATGCCCACGAATCCGTACATGACGACCCACTTGGTGGCGAAGCCGAACCCGAAGCAGACCAGGCTGAGGAAGAGATACTTTCCTCCGCGAGATGGGTTTTCCCAGTAGAGGTAGAAGAAGTAGAACATCAATATCACGAAGAGGAGGATGAAGGTCTCGGGTGTGGCAATCCTAGCCTCGGCGAAGTGCATAAAGTCGAAGGTGAGCAAGAAGGCGGCAACAAGCCCTGCCCAAGATGACTTGAACATGCGCCTGGCGAAAAGGTAGATGATGGGAATCATCAGGGTGGCGCAGATAACGCCGGCGATGCGCCAGGAGAAAGGATTGGAGTCCAGAATCGCTATCCAGTAGGCTATGATGAGCTTGCTCATGGGGGGGTGGTCCCACTGAGAGGGCTCCTCGAGATTGAGGTGCTCCTCCGCCGTCCTCACGAAATATATCTCGTCGAAATAAGTGCCTGACTCGAAGCTCTCGGGGTTGCCTACCAGGTGCTGCTCATCTATGAGGGCTGAGCCGAACTCCTCACCCCGGTCACCTGTCGCCCGGCTTACAGGCAGTTGGCGTCCTTCGCTGAAGAAAGCCACCTCGCCGAACCGTCCCACACCCCCCTTGAACACCAGACGAACGTATCGGGTTTCTTGCCCCAGGGATATCCTCTCCCACTCGCGCCACACGCCAGACTTCTTCAGGTTGGTCAGGAAGTTCCAATCACCGGGGGAGCCCCAGTAGAAGTCCACATCTATATAGCTGGCGTCCTGGTCGAGCAGATACACCCTGTCCACCTTAGTTTCAGCCCCGAGGTCGAAGTAAACCTCTTCGGGGTCAAGCCTGGGGACGAAGTCCGAGTGGGGAAAATCGCGGTCGCCCAGATTCCAGAGGGACACAGAGAAGAAGAGGGCGACGAGGACGACTAAAATGAGAAGATGGCTCCAGGGGGTGGGAACCTTCGGTGGCGGTTTGTCCTCAGCTTTTGCTGCTTCAGGCACGGCAGCAGGTCTTATCTCTTGAATAGTACCTGGGAGTTCAGCCCGCTGCATCCTGTAGAATTCCCAGATTGCGTAGAGGAATAGAACTGCGTTTATAGAAACTACAACGTAGATTGACCAGAGTCCATCGGGAATGAAAGATCCATTGTTGAGGATTGACAGCGCATAAGAAAGGTTGAAGAAGAAGGTGGCCATCAGTCCGATATACACCCAGGGACCATATTTAGGCGAGAAGCTCAGGGCGAGCAGGGCGAAGACAGGGAAGAGGTAGCGCTCGTGCATGCGGGTCATCAGCATGAAGAAGCCCAGCATGAGCAGGGCAGCGGCGACGATAGGGGCTCGCCCCTCTGGCTTGCGGTGAAGCTGCCACATGACGAAGGCTGCAAAGATGAGGAAGGCGATAATGCCCCACCACTGATAGGTCAGCCCCAGGTGCGGGATATTATCCGGCTTCCAGAAGCCGAGCAGGCCCCAGAAGTTAAAGGCGTTGATGCTGTTATAGGCATAAACGTTGTAGCCTGAGTAGCGGTCAATCAGGAATGAAATGGGGTTATCCCAGCGGAAAGGGGCGATTACTATGAAAATCAGGGCTATGAAGACTGCGCTGCTGGAGAGGGCGCGCTTCCAGCCTCCGTTTCTTAAAATCAGATATGCCACCACAGGGAGCAGTACCACGCTCTGCGGCTTAGTGAGAATGGCGAGGCTGAGGAGTCCGCTGGAGAGCTCGTATTTAGAGCGCATAGCTGAGTAAAGGGAGGCGACCATGAAGAAGGTGTAGATGGAGTCCATCTGACCCCATACCGCGAGGTCGAAGATGGTGGCGGGATTGAGGACGTATACGGCCATAGCGCCCAGAGCGAAGAGGTAACGGGAAGAGTACTTCGTGCGCCTGAAGAGATAAGTGTACATGGTGCGCATGAAACGGAAGATGAGAAAGGCGGTGGCGAGGTCGAACAGGTTCTGGGGCAGCTTGAGCAGGAGGGGGAGGCTATCGGGACCCAGGGCTTGCGATATCTTACCAAATAACCAGAAGAAATAGACATTCAGCGGGGGGTAATCACAAAAGGTGGTGGTATCGTAGAATCTACGAATGCCGTGGTCAGCGGCGGTGTTATACCAGGAGGTGAATGACGCTTCGTCAATGTGATAGCCTGCGAAGCGGAACATGAACACCCTCACAGCCAGGGAGAAAGCGAGGGTTATAATAACGAAAAGGACCCGTCCGCGGGGGGTGTATACTAAATAGCGCCACAGCTTCTGAAATGGCTTTAATATCCCTGTGGTTCCTGACTGCATC
>CAYHAX010000199.1:0-11592 GCA_964354695.1 uncultured Dehalococcoidia bacterium | reverse complement strand
CCGAGGCTTTCTACGACTTCAGGGCTTATGGGAGAGGTTCTTTTCTTAATCATGGTTTCCTCCGAATGACCGCTACTTCTTTGTTGTCGATAGTCTTCTTTCAACGCCCTGTATCCGCCAATCTTGGGGGAATTTAGGATTTGGGGGACATCCGTAAGAAATCCGAAATCCGAATTTCTAAATCCTAAACATTTGTTAGGGGCTTTGCCCCTCTGTACACCCTAGTTAGTCAACAATCCTGTGTTCCCCAATTTTAGGGCAGAGGGCGCATGCTAGACCCCCCTGCAGGGGCACCCCCAAACTCTGTACGCCCCATTTGTAAACGACCTAATAGTTCAGGATTTGGCACCGGGCTTCTTTATGGTGAACTCAGGCACTGCTACTTTGGGCTTCTTCTGTTCCAGTGGTGGCGCTACTGATGGCTGAGCCTTCTTCCTGGTCAAGCGGAAGCCGTCAGCGACCATAGCTCTCTTGAGCAACTGAATCGCCAGCGCGGGGTCTACCCCTTTAGGACAGGCTTCGGAGCAAGCACCAGCGAGGTGGCAGAGCCAAACCCCGTGTGGAACATCGGTCTCTTTGATTCGTTCCTTGGCGCCTGCGTCTCTGCGGTCGGCGCAGTATCTAAAGGCTTGAGTCAACGGCTGAGGTCCCAGGAAGTGCTTGTCTGTCGCTACGGTGGGACAGGCAGCCATGCACAGCCCGCACTTTACGCAGTAGGCGAATTGCACGAACTCTTGAAGCTGCAATTGCGCTTGCATGAACTCGGCTGTGGGTTTCTCGACCTCTTCCATATTTTGAATTATGTAGGGCTTTATGGACTTGTGATTCTCAAACAGGGGAGTGAGGTCGGGCACCAAATCCCTGACAATGGGGAAGTTGGGCAACGATTTAACTTCTATCTTGTCTGTGTGCAGCTCCTCAATCGGGGTATGGCAAGCCAGCATGGGCAGTTTGTTTATAAGCATGCCGCAGGAGCCGCAGATGCCCATGCGGCAGGAGCTGCGGAAGGATAGAGTGTTATCTACGTTCTCCTTGATGTAGATAAGCCCATCCAGCACTGTCATGCCGTGTTTGAAAGGGATGGTGAACATCTGTATATACGGCTTTTTATCCTTTTCGGGGTCGTATCTTTGGACTTTGAAGGTTAAATTTTCCATTCAATGCTCCTTGGAGCTTTTGAGAGCGTTTACTAATCTTTTTTCGCCCCCTGTATCCCCCGTCAAAGGCGCTTTGCCCCTCTGAACTCCTCATTAGTAAACGACCTCCAGCTTTTGATATTTGACATTAGAAAGCCTGTATGGGAATGTAAACGGCGTAACCGAAAACGGCTATCCCAATGGACAACATAGACCAGTTCAGCATCTTGACTGCCTTGTTTGGCAGCGAGAGCTCCAGAATAAGACCTCTTATGCCGTGCATGCCGTGGTAGATGCCGAATATCAGGATGAGTATGTAGATAGCCAGCCAGCCAGCGCTGGCTGCCCTTTGCGAGACCGAACTCCATTCGGTAGGCTCTCCGCTGCCAAGGTGCGAGATGAGCAGGTGTAAACCTACCAGGAAGAATATCCCGATGCCGGCGACGTATTGCAGAGTCTTTAGATGAACTTCTCGCATATCAGTCTCCTATTCAACAGCCTCCAGGACGAACTCGACAAGAACGTATAGAGCCAGCGCTATTATCAGTGCCAGCAGAATCCAGGTGAGCGGGCGTCTGCGGCGCATGGAGTCAACGTAGGGATATATGGGAGGCTTGGGCTTGCCCAGGGTGAACCCCAGGTGCTGGAGTATCAGCCTGCCTCCGTTGAGTGCGTGGATAATGAAGGCTGCCATCACCAGATACTCGCCGATTTTGAATCCGGGATTCCCCATGAAGTTCATGAGGCTTTCCCAGCTTTCCTGTCCTCCCAGACGGAAGCCATTGGCAATCAGGTGTATGGAGATGTAGAACAACAGTCCGAATCCCGTTATTCTGTGCAGGGTGTAGAGGTAGCGCTCTATCTTGTAGCGTCCCGCCCATGCCCAGCCCTTGATGCCCAGGCGGTTGGGCAGAGGCGCTTTCCCTTTGCTTGCAGCTTCCATTAGTATTTCCTCTCTACCGGCTTCCACATGGTCATGGTCACCGGAGAATAGTCCAATTTTGGTCCATCAGTGGTGTAATGAGCAAGGGTGTGCTTGCCCCAGTTGGCGTCGTCCCGGTTGGTGAAGTCACGCCGTGAGTGTGCTCCGCGGGACTCGGTGCGTGCTATACCACCGGCTACAATCGTCTCAGCCAGGTCAAGCAGGTTCATCGTCTCGATGATGTTGACCAGATTGGTGTTGTAAACGCGTCCGTTGTCCTGGACCTTAACCTTTGGCACTCGTTTCTTGAGGTCCTTTATCTTTTTTAGGGCTTCTTCCATCTGCGGTCCGGTTCGGAAAACACCAACGTTTTTATCCATCATCTGTTGCAGTTCGTTGCGTATAATGTATATGCTCTCACTGCCATCGCCGCGCCCGATCTGCTTGAAGATGCGGTTCTCCTCGTCTTTAACCTTTTTCTCGGGGACGGGAGGCAGGGTTTTCTGCGCCATGGCGTATTTGGCTGCCCTATCTCCTGTTATCTTGCCCCAGACCAGGCACTCGGCGGTGGAGTTGGAGCCGAGACGATTCGCACCGTGCAGGGATACGCAGGCTGCCTCGCCGGCTGCCCAGATACCCTTGACCGGCGTTGCGCCTTCGATGTTGGTGTGTATGCCGCCCATGCAATAGTGGGCTGCGGGGCGAATGGGTATGGGCTGCTCTATGGGGTCAATAAAAGCGAACTTTATAGTGACCTCTCTAATCAGTGGCAGGCGCTCATTTATCTTCTGCGCCCCCAGGTGGGTCAGGTCGAGATGCACATACTCCATGCCTTCGGGGCTGGTGAAGCCTCTGCCCTCCAGCATCTCGGTCGTCTCGGAGCGGGATACTATATCTCTGGGCGCGGTCTCCATCTTGGAGGGAGCGTATTTCTCCATGAACCGCTCGCCCTTATTGTTTTTGAGGTATCCCCCCTCTCCTCGGGCGCCCTCTGTGATAAGGATGCCTGAGGGAACCAAGCCTGTGGGATGGAACTGCACGAACTCCATGTCCTTGAGCGGTATGCCTGCCCTGAAAGCCATAGCCATGCCATCGCCTGTGGCTGTGAATGAATAGGTGGTGAAGCCATACATGCGGCAGGCGCCGCCTGCGGCTATGATTAGGGCTTTGCCCTTTATTACGAAGAACTCACCTGTGGTGAGATTCCAGACTGTTATGCCTTGAAAGACTCCGTTCTCTATCATGATTGAAGTAACGTAGCATTCGTCGTAGCGGGTTACCCTGGCGAATTTCTGAAGGGTGTCGTAAAGGGTGTGCATCTCGAAGAAGCCCGTCTTGTCCTCGGCGAAGACCGCTCTGTCGAAGCTATGTCCTCCGAAGGGTCTCTGGTTTATGCGTCCATCGGGACGCCTCGACCAGGGGATGCCCCAGTGGTCGAGTTGTACTATCTCCTTGGGCGCTTCCTCCACGAAGAGCGAGACCACATCCTGGTCTGCAAGAAAGTCGCTCCCTCTCACTGTGTCCCAGGCATGAAGCTCCAGGCTATCGCCGTCCTCCGGACGCATGACGGCGGCGGTGCCGCCCTCGGCGCACACGGAGTGGGAGCGCATGAGCTGCACCCTGGAGATAACGGCTATATCCAACGCGTCCTTGCTGACCCTGGCAGCCTCGACCGCTGCTCTCAAGCCAGCCAGTCCGGAGCCCAGAATCAGCAAATCATGACTAACTTCCATTGTTATCGTTCTCCAATGGTTTATTCTACAAATCACAGCGTTTAGAAACGCTTTTCAACCCCCTGTACCCCCCAATCTTGGGGGAATTTGGATTTGGGGCAATCGAGGGCGCATGCCATGCGCCCCTACAATTTTAGATTTGAATCTTAGAGCACGGCTTCCTTGTGGCGTGCGCTGTGGCACTGGATATTGACCGCCACCGGCAGGCTGGCGATGTGGGCAGGGAAGGTCTCCACATGAACTGCCAACGAGGTAATTCTACCGCCCACGCCTCCTGGTCCCACGCCGGTTGAGTTAATACGCTGCAACAGCTCTTTCTCCAGTTCAGCGTTCTCCGGGTCGGGAGACGGTTTGCCCGCTTCGCGCAAGAGGGCTTTCTTAGCCAAGAACACAGCCTTTTCAGCAGTGCCGCCTATGCCCACACCGATGATGGTGGGGGGACAGGGGTTGCTTCCTGCCTCGTCAACTGTGTTGACTACAAAATCAACCACACCCTGGCGTCCCTGGGCGGGTTTGAGCACGGTGAAGCGGCTCATGTTCTCGCTGCCGCCGCCCTTGGGCGCAACCGTTATTTTGAGCTTGGCGCCGGGGACTATTTCGATGTGGATGATGGCAGGGGTGTTATCCTTGGTGTTGACCCTTGCCGAGAAGGGCTGCTTTACCGCAGATTTGCGCAGGTAGCCTTCGGCATAGCCCTTGCGCACACCATCGTTTATTGCCTGAACAAACTCACCGCCTGCTATGTGAACATCCTGCCCCATCTCCACGAAGACCACAGCCAGCCCGCAGTCCTGACAGAGGGGCATCTGCTCCTTGGCAGCTATCTTGGCGTTCTCCAGTATCTCATCGAGTATCTGCTGCCCTGCAGGGGACTCTTCCTGTTCACGCGCCTTCTTCAAGAGGGCCAGGACGTCATCTCCCAGATAGAAGTTAGCTTCCTGGCACAGACGTGCTACAGTCTCGGTGATGTCTTTTATTTTGATTTCTTTCATCTTCGTAACCGTTATATTTTCATGATTTTGACCAGCTCCATCACAGCGTCCGCTGACTTCTTCAGGGCTGCGCTCTCCTCCGGAGTCAGTTTAACCTCGATAATTTTCTCGATGCCACCTTTGCCCAATTTTACGGGAACGCCTACAAAGACGCCATTAATACCATACTCGCCCTCAAGATAGGTGGAGCAGGGCAGAACCCGCTTCTTATCCAGAATTATGGAGTCCACTATCAGGGCGGCGCCTGCGCCCGGGGCATAGAAGGCGCTGCCTGTTTTGAGCAGGGCGACTATCTCGGCACCACCATTTACGGTGCGTTTCGCAATGGCGGCGATTTTGTCTGCGGGCATAAGCTCGCTGAGAGGCACGCCGCCTACCGCAGCCAGTCTGGTGATGGGAACCATGCTGTCGCCGTGCCCGCCCAGAATCAGTGCGGAGATGTCCTCTACCGAGACGCCTAGCTCCATGGAGACGAAGGTTCTGAATCGGGCGGTGTCCAGGATGCCGGACATGCCTATAACGTGATTGCGCGGGAACTTGCTCACGTGAAGCGCCAGTTGAGCCATGGCATCGAGGGGGTTAGCCACCATGATGATTATGCTCTTGGGTGAGTATTTTGCTATCTGCTCGACAACGCTCTGGACTATCTTCATATTAGTGAGCACCAGGTCATCGCGGGTCATACCGGGCTTCCTGGGCACGCCAGAGGTGATGACTACTACGTCCGAATTTGCGGTATCCTCATAGTTGTTGGTGCCGATGAGGTTGGTGTCGTAGTAGCGGATGGGTCCAGCCTGACGCAGATCGAGGGACTTGCCTTGGGGCATGCCCTCGATGATATCCACCAGTACAACGTCTGCGTAATCGCGCTGTGCTAGCAGTTGGGCACAGGAAGCGCCCACGTTTCCGGCGCCGACGACGGTAACTTTACTGCGCATGTTATCATGCCTCCTTTAACTTTTTTATCACAGCATCCGCAACAGCGGAGGTTGTTGCAATGGAAGTGTCGCTGGGGTCTGACTTGAGGTCGTAAGTGAGGGTTACGCCTTCGGAAATAGTTTGAGCTATAGCGCTCTCCAGGGAGTTAGCGGCTTTGACTTCTCCGATATGTCTGAGCATCATCGCTGCCGAGAGCATCATAGCCATGGGGTTTACTTTGTTCATCCCGGCATATTTGGGGGCGCTGCCGTGGGCAGGCTCGAAAACTGCAACCTTGTCCCCAATATTAGCGCTGGGCACCACTCCGATTCCACCGACCAGCCCAGCGCAGAGTTCTGAGACTATATCGCCATATAAATTAGGCAGCACAATAATATCATATCGTTCAGGTTTTGTCACTAGCTGCATACAGAGGTTGTCCACGATGGCGTCATCTAACTGGATGTCGGGATAATTCTTGGCTACCTTTTGGGCAGCGGCGAGGAACAAGCCGTCGGAGAACTTCATGATGTTGGCTTTGTGCACGCAGGTCACCTTCACCCTGCCGTGAGCGCGAGCGTGCTCGAAGGCGAAGGTTACAATTCTGCGGCTTGCCCTCTCTGAGATGGGCTTGATGCTGATGCCGGAGTCAGGTCTGATTCTCTTCTGTACCTTATCGTCTATAAACTCAATTAACTCTTTTGTATCCTCAGCGCCCTTCTTGAACTCGATACCGGCGTAGAGGTCTTCGGTATTCTCCCTGACCACCACTATGTCAATGTTATCGTATCTAGACTTGATACCGGCGTAGCTCTTGCAAGGGCGCAGGCAGGCATAGAGATCGAGTTCCTGCCGCAGGGCGACGTTCACGCTTCTGAAGCCTGTCCCGATGGGGGTTGTCACCGGACCTTTAAGAGCGACCTTGTTTCTCTTGATAGAGTTGAGGACTTCTTGGGGTAAAGGTGTGTCGTACTTCTTCAGGGCGGCTTCGCCGATATGGTGCACTTCCCACTTTATCGCCACGCTGGTCGTTTCCAGCGCTCTGGTGGTGGCCTCGGTTATCTCAGGACCTACGCCGTCGCCAGGGATAAGGGTGATGGTATAGGGCATGTTGTTCCTATTGCCGGACATGGGCATAGATTGGAAGCCTCTCTATTTCAATCTCTTAATCAAGTCTGGTTTGGAGATATTATTCCAGAGGCTTATTTTGTTGAGGATATCGGAGAGAGTTCCTTTTGCTAGGACTTTATGTGCTGGAACTGTAATATTATGCTCACCCAGTGAAGTTACTTTTTGTAACCTTATATGACTGCCACGTTGTCTGATGACTTTATAGCTCATCGATTCAAGAAGACGGACAACATCATCACCGCTAGCTTGAGGAAGCTTTGGCATTAGCTAGTTTCACCTCAGATAAGGTAAGAATAGTGATAGGTTGCGATGTTTCTCCGAAATGGACGCTTACCGCCTCTTTGATATTCTCTACAAGCTCATCGAGAGTACTGCTCTGCGTAAATATATCTTCTCCTATCCCTCGGGCACACCAGAATTCGCCATCGAAATATATTTCCATCTTTACCAACATATTCAACCTCCACTATAACCCTGGTCATCATTATATCAGAAAGCTTCAAGTGTCTACCTGCTCGAGTGGATGTTATCATCGAAAGCGAAGGGTTCTATCGGGCAATTACATTTACTAGCTCGCTGTGGACGTTGTCATTCTCTGGGAGCAGGGGAGGAATAGTGTCCATGCAACTAGCGCGAACCTATCCGGCGGGCTTTGTCTGCACATCCGTGTGGGGTGATGTGTTATGGGGCATATCCGATAAATTCTCTTTTACCGGGAATTACCTCGGTTATTTTGCACCACGTGCTATCATGGAGTGCTTCGTATTCCTTGAAACAACACGGAAGCCCTTGTGCCTCAACAATGGATGCTCTGTCCATCAGATGAAAGTGCAGGTGTGGCGCCATGGAATTACCGGAATGCCCAACGTCAGCGAGGTGTTGGTCAGTGTGGACTTCCTCCCCCGTGCACACACGCAAGGAGCCGCAACGGGCGTGGGCAAAAAATGCATATACCTCTTTATCCCGCATTTTGATAATTATGTGGTTGCCCAGCACCGACCTAAGATCAGTTGCCTTCTTTGGGTTGAACGTCACTGAATTTTTTAGCACTACGGCAATCTCCGTGAGAAAATGCAGCCTCTTTCGCTCCGGCCACCCATCCACCGCTGTAACTATTGTTCCATCAAATGGGGCATGAATCGACTCGGACCAACCGTAACAGTCACTGAGCCTCACTCCAACGAGCAAATAGCGCAGCATTGAACCACGGAAAAATTTGAATCCCCTTTTACTTTCCTCGATTCGGAGGAAATCATAAGCATACCTCTGTCCTAAGAAGTCTGTGCCATGACTTGGTATTCGTTCTGCAGGGGTGCTAGCTGCCACCCATTTCCCCCGCAAAGGAAAATCAACGACAATCGGAGTGGATTCCGTGCCCATTTTACACCTTGAAATCACCGTACTTCTTAATATAGGGCACCAGGCCGCCTTCGTCCAGGATTTTGAGCATGACTTCGGGGATTATACGGGAGGTGAGCCTGGCGCCGTTGGTGAGGTCTTTAATGGTGCCTGAGGCGAGGTCTATCTCAAGCTCATCGTCGTCGTTTATCTTGTCGGTGTCGCAGATAAGGACGGGCAAGCCTACGTTTATGGCGTTTCGGAAGAAGATGCGCGCTACTGACTTCACAAGGACTGCGCTCACTCCTGCAAGCTTGAGGATGGTAGGGGCGTGTTCCCTGCTGGAGCCCAGTCCGAAGTTCTTGCCGGCTACTATGAAGTCGCCTTTCTTCACCCTCGAGGCGAAGGTGAGGTCGGCGTCCTCCAGGACGTGCTTCGACAGCTCGGGCAGGTTGCTTCTAAGGTAGTTGTAGCGTCCCGGCTGGATGAGGTCGGTGGAGATGGCATCACCAAATTTGTGCGCTTTGCCCCTGAGCATACAAACAAACTCCTCTTTGAATAGACTCTAAAACAGCACTTCCGTCACAGCTTCTCAAGCAGGGAGTCCAATGAGTAAGTCTCTTTCAACCCCCTTTGCACTCCCCAGTCAGTTAAAGGATATCCAAGTCTTTCCAAGTGCGAATGATCTGCCTGGGGTCGGTGATTTCGCCCTTGATAGCCGAGGCTGCGGCTGTGGCTGGACTCGATAGATAGATAAAGGCGTTGGGATTGCCCATCCTGCCTTTGAAGTTGCGGTTGGCAGTGGAGAGGCAGACCTCCCCGTCCCCCAGTATCCCCTGATGCCCGCCAACGCAGGCGGCGCATCCGGGCGGCAGAATTATCGCCCCCGCTTGAATTATAGTTCGAATATACCCAGCGCTGACAGCCTCGAGCAAGACCTCTTTGGATGCAGGAGCCACCAGTAATCTGGTGTCGGGATGGTGTTTTTTCCCCTTAAGTATTCTGGCTACGATTGCCAGGTCGTCGAGTCGTCCGTTGGTGCAGGTGCCGATAAACACCTGATGCACCCTTGTGCCTTTAACCTCGGTAACCGTCGCGGTGTTGTCCACTGAGTGCGGCTTCGATACCATCGGCTCCAGCTTGTAGGCATCAATCTCAATGACCTGCTCATACTTGGCATCGGCGTCAGGCTGGAGGGGACGCCACTTGTCTCCGCGCCCTTTGCTCTCCAGGTACTTCCTGGTAATCTCGTCAGAGGGGAACAGCCCTGTCTTTGCGCCTGCTTCCACTGTCATGTTGGCGATGGTGAGACGCTGCGAGATGGGCATGCGGTCGATGGTGTCGCCGCTGAACTCCAGTGACAAGTAGGTAGCGCCATCTGCGCCAATCTTGCCGATGAGATAGAGTATCAGGTCTTTGGCTGAAACCATTCTGGGGAAGCGCCCCGTAACTACTACTTTTATGCCAGGCGGCACGCGGAACCAGGTCCTGCCCAGAGCGAAGACGATAGCTATATCGGTGGAGCCCATGCCGGTGGCGAAGGCTCCCAGCGCCCCTGCGGTAACGGTGTGGGAATCGGCGCCCACGATTATATTGCCGGGGTTGGCGCAGGACTCAGCGATTACCTGATGGCAGATGCCCTCGCCTACGTCGGAGAGGCACGCGCCGCATCTTTTGGCGAAGTCGCGGATGACCAGGTGGTCGTTGGATAGCTCCTTGGTGGGCGTGGGGGCGTTATGGTCGAGGAAGAAAATGGTATCTTTGGGGTGGGCAAGGCTGGAGAATCCGGAAGCCTGGAACTGCCTTATCGCGAGAGGACCGGTGCCATCCTGGGCGAAGACAACGTCAACTGGGGCTATGACGATGTCGCCAGCGCGCGCATCTATACCTGATTTTTCGCTTAGGATTTTTTCCGCAAGCGTCTTCCCTATATTCCCCACACTTTCACCAATTTTGAAATTAAGGTAGGGGCGTTCAATTGAACGCCCCTACAGTTTACATGTATATGTGTTTCTAGGCAACCCCACTATTTGAGGTTGGTTATCAGTCTCTTTTCAACCCCCTGTATCCCCCAATCTTGGGGGATTTGAGAACTGGGGGACACCCCCATCCTTCCGCGGAAGGACCGCCAAAGGGGCTTTGCCCCTCTGGACTCCCCTGTTAGTAAACGGCTCGAAATTATTTGGTTGAGATTATCGCCAGCACCTCGCCTTTCTTCACCGCTGAGCCTGCGGCAAAGTTGACGGCTTTAATCGTCCCGGCTGTGGGTGCGGGTATGGCGTTCTCCATCTTCATGGCTTCCAGCATGATCACTATGTCGCCAGCTTTGACCTTGTCTCCCACCTTTACCATGTAGCGAATCACTGTTCCTGGCATGGGGACTGGTACTGCCACATCGCCTTCGGCGACGGCTGCTGCTGGCGCTTTGGCTTCGGGTTTGGGTGTCTCAGCAGGCTTGGCTGCTGGCGCTGGGGCTGCTGCGGGTCGGCTTACAACCGGACCCGTTATGGTCGCCCCGCCGGTTGCTTCCACTTCGACCTTGTAGTACTCGTTCTCCACGAAGACGTTAAAGGTTCTGATGCCTGGACCTTTGGCAGGTACTTCTTTCTGGGGGGCTTCCACCTTATCCATAAGCTTTCCTGCCAGGGCTTTGACGATAAGCTCGTCCTCTTTCTTTACCTCCTCGAGGGTCTTGGGTTTCATGGCGGCGGGTACAGGCTCCAACCCGTACTTTATGCGCAGGAATTTCATGCCGGTCTGCGGATACATCGCATAAATCAGCACATCGCCGATATCCTTTGCTATATCCTTGGTATCCTGTTTGGCTTTATCCATCTCCGGCTTCAGGATATCGGCGGCTCGCCCTGTGATGGGCGTTTCGCCTTTCTCATATCCTTTGAGCACTATCTTCTGCACCTCGGGGTCGATGGGGGCAGGTGATCTACCATACATGCCATAAACATAGTCCTTTACCTGACCCGAAATCATCTTGTATCTGCCGAAGAGCACATTCTGTACAGCCTGGATGCCCACAATCTGGCTGGTCGGTGTCACCAGGGGAGGATAGCCCAGTTCCTTACGAACGCGTGGAAGCTCCGCATGAACCTCGTGCAGCCTGTTCAGAGCATCAGCCTCCTTGAGCTGTGACACAAGGTTGGTGGTCATGCCACCCGGGACCTGGTGCATTAAAACGCCTGTATCGATGATGGACATCTTGCTGGTGTCCAGGAAGCTGCGGTACTTGGGGGCTATGGACTCGAAATAGTCATTTAGCTTAAGCAGAAGCGCCAGGTCGAGTCCGCAATCCCTGTCAGTTCCCTGTAAGGCAGCTACGAGGGGCTCGATGGCTGGCTGGGAGGAGCGCAGAGCGAACGGTGCCAGCGCAGTATCTATAATATCGACGCCTGCTTCGACGGCTTTGA
>CAYHAX010000198.1:0-3682 GCA_964354695.1 uncultured Dehalococcoidia bacterium | reverse complement strand
ATTGCCAGGAAGAACATGAGCACGGGCCCGATGACCCAGTTCTGCACCAGGGAAAGCAGGAGCACGCGCCAGTTGCGGAACACCTTGCCCATCTCTTCGTACTTCACCTTTGCCAGCGGAGGATACATCATGAGGATAAGCCCGATGGCGATGGGGATGGAGGTAGTGCCTACCTGAAAGCCGTTGATAAAATCTGCCGTACTGGGCACAAGATAGCCAAGGCCTACCCCTAAACCCATTGCCAGGAATATCCAGAGTGTGAGGAAACGGTCTAAGAGGGCAAGACGGCGTACTCCTGGTGTTGGCTCTGCGTTACTCATTTGTTCCTCTTAATCTTGTTATTCGTTAGGCGGTTGCGCTGCTTGTTTCGTCTATCGGCAAATGGTTGAAGGAGTCCGATAACCGTTCAACGAATACCGGTTCGAGTTGCGCAACCCCAACCTATAAACGTGTCCGAAATTCTGAGACCCTTCGCTTTGCTCAGGGTGACAGGAAAATCCCTGGATTTCCCCTTCTGCTGAAGGGCGGGAATGACATATTAGGGCTGCCTCTCTGGATTTCCGATTCATGAGCACTCTCAACGGTTTTGCTTGAACCCCTCCACTGGGTCGCCGCCTGTATCTAAATGTGATTTAAGCTTGCCCTGCTGAGAACGGGATACCTTGTCGTAGACCGACCTCTTCAGAAAAGCCAGCGCCTCCTTTTCATCGCGGTCAACGATAATCTGTTCCAGTTCGAGCAGTTCCTCCTCCTCAAGAGCCACAGCGGTTTTTCTGATTTCAAGCATAGGACACCTCCCCTGCGAAAAAGGCAGCTGACTTACCTGCCAAGCCGCTCATGGTCACACCTGACCTTCTGGGAACTCACCACTTTGTCATACACCGAATTCTTGAGAAAAGCCAGCGCTTCCTTCTCATCGCGGTCAACAGTGATACGCTCAAGCTCGAGCAATTCCTCTTCATCGAGGGCGATAGCCGTTTTTCTGATATCAATCATATAGCGCCCCCTATCCCCTCACTCTCAATCTCCTTGAGCAGTTTCATCACCCTTGTCTTTATCTCGTCCCTTATCTCCCTGACCTTATCTATCGGCTTGTCCTTGGGGTCATCCAAAGCCCAGTCCCGGGTCTCCACCCAGATTGCGGGACATGCCGCTTCTGCGCTACAATCCATGGTTATCACCAGATTTGCCCGGTCAATCATCTCAGGGGTGAGAGCCTTTGGTTTGTTCTTACTTATATCTATGCCCAACTCGCGCATAGCCTCGACAACCGTACGGCTGACCGAGGGAGCAGGCTCGGTGCCTGCCGAGATTGCTCTGGCTTTCCCTCTGGCGTAATGATTGAAGAACGTTTCAGCCATCTGGCTTCTGCCCGAGTTGCCCACGCAGACGAAAAGCACTGTTTTCATGAAGTATAAGCGCCTCGCTTCTATTTTACGTCAGGGGACTGATGCTGTAAACGAAGTGTGGTGGGGTCTTAGGCGCTTGCTGGCGGCGTCGCACGGACGCCTCTTCATTTACCCTCAGGTTTTACATCCGGTGATTCTGATATACTCTTGCTTAATCTCTGTATCCTGGCAATCGGCTGTGGTAATGGTGAGGGAAATTGTGTAGTTGCCGTTTGTTCTATAGGTGTGGTCAGGATTCTGCTCTGTGCTGTCAACAATACCGTCGTTCTCGAAGTCCCATGCCCAGCTTGTTATCTCGCCTGTCGATTTGTCGGTGAACTGGACGGTGGTGGTTCCGACGCCGGTTTTGGGCTCGGCGGTGAAATCAGCCGAACAAGGGTATGGACTTGGCGTAGGGGTAGGCTGGGGGGTTGAAGCCTCGCACCCCGCGAGAGTGGTGAGTATCAGTGTAAGCAAAGCCAGGGCTGCCAGAGCTCTCAGCACGGTTTCCTTCCTTGCCTTCGTAGCTTCTATTATAGCATAAAAAAAGTCGCTTGGTCATCTCGTAGTAACCCGTTCGGGGGACATAGTGCCGACAAGGGTGTGCGCAATCCTTCTTAAAATATACCCTAAAGGGGATTCTAAGGAGCAATAGACCCGAAGTATAGTATAAGATGAGGCAGATTGCCTCAAACTGCCTGGCTCGCCTGCGTTTCTGGTGGGGGTGGTGGATGCGGCACGTAGTAGGCGCCATATTACAGTTCGTCCTCTTGACGCTGGCTATTCTGTTTCTGCTCTGTTCGATGATACAGAACTTCCGGATTGTGGGCACGAGCATGGAACCTAACACGCATAATGGTCAGTACATTATGGTTAACAAGACATCGTACTGGTTCGGTCGCGCCCCACAGAGAGGCGATGTAATCGTGTTTCGACCGCCTGAAGCCCCCCAGACAACCAGGGTGAAGCGGGTTGTCGCCCTCCCTGGCGAGACAATCGAGATAAGAGCTAATGGGACTGTCTATGTTGATGGCTGTCAGCTAGAGGAGCAATATCTTCCCGCCTATCATATTGGCAGCGTGGGGAGTTGGACGGTTCCGTCGGGGCAGTACTTTGTCATGGGTGACAACCGCAGCGTTAGCTACGATTCCTGTCAGGCAGGGACAATACCTCTGGGGAATGTCATTGGCAAGGCGTGGCTGGTTGTCTGGCCTGCCAGCGATTGGGGGTTCGCGCCAAACTACGTACCAGCCGTGGAGGCGATGGTGAAGTAAAGAAACTGTCTTGAGAGAATGACCGCAAGCGGGGGCGTTGCTGGCAACGCCCCCGCTTTATTTACATCCAGGTTCGACTTCAGAAAGTCTATGGGATATAATCTGCGCTGGAGGGAGCGAAGTTGAGTAAGAAGGACATAATCACGGTTACAGACAAACCTATAGACCCTGAGAAGGTCATGGCGAAGGTTGGGGCTGAGGATTGCGGCGCTGTGGTGACCTTCACCGGCAAGGTGAGAGGCAGCTCTGAAGGCGAGCAGGTAAAGTACCTGGAGCACGGAGTTCAGGGCGAAGCGCCTGAGAAGATGCTCAAGGAGATAGTAAGCGAAATCAGGCGAAAATGGGATGTTGAGAAGATAGCCTTCTGCTACAGGAAAGGGAAGATAGGACCAGGCGAGGTCACCATAGTCATCGCTGTTGCTGCCACGCATAGACAGGAGGCTTTTGCAGCCTGCCAGTATGCCGTGGACCGTCTCAAGCAGAAGGTTGTGACCAGGGAGGGCAGAGAGGACGGTGAGGTCCGTGTCGTCAAGAAGGGTTAGCCTCGAGGTAGATAGCCTGAAGCTAGTGGCGGAGATTTATCTACCGAGGGGCAAAGGTCATCATCCCGCTGTTTGCATCTGCCACGGTGTTCCTGCCAAGCGAGTGCCCGACTCCACGGACAGGGGCTATCCGCTGCTTGCCGAGAGGTTCTGCAAGGAGGGATTTATTTCCTTCATCTTCAATTTCAGGGGCACTGGCGAGAGCGAGGGTGACTTCGATATGCTGGGCTGGACGCGCGATTTGAAAGCAGCTATTGACTATCTTTCTCAGCTCGCCGAGGTAGACAAATCCCGTATGTCGCTGATGGGGTTCAGCGGCGGGGCTATGGCATCAGTATATGTTGCCGCAAATGATAGGAGGATAACCTCCGTCGTCGCCTGTGCCTGTCCCGCCAGGTTTTTCGATATCTCGGAGTTCAGCAGGGTCGAGGAGTTTCTGGCGCACTGTCGCCAGGTGGGCATAATCAGGGATAGCAGC
>CAYHAX010000197.1:0-5557 GCA_964354695.1 uncultured Dehalococcoidia bacterium | reverse complement strand
GGCTTGCTTTGCTTGCGTTTTGATTTCAATCGCCAATAGAAGCGAAACAAATCCCGATGCCAGCGCAGGAGTGTATCTGTCTGAACGATGTGAAGGGATTGTTTCCAGAACCGGGTAAAACGAGCGAGCAGAACAAGGCGGAAACGGTCACCATGTGTTAGCTGAGGTCGTTTCACCTGTCGATGGAGGACGATGAGTTGTTGACGGAGCAGGGCATTCTCTACAATCAGATTGGAACGGCTGCGAGTTAGATCTGAAAGGACGCCGGAGATCAAGGGTAGCGTGGTGGGTTTTGCCCAATGTTTAATGTGTTGTTGAAACTGAAAAAGAAAATATTTCCAGACGAAGAAGTGGTAAATCATGCCGGTCCCAGTTTGAATGACGATTAGGATAACACAGCATGATACCCCATTATTGTTATCACTTCAGCTCATTTGGCTTTCAATTATTAGTACGGACGACTCAAGTAGCCAGCACAGCTGCTGCTGACACCATGGATGATATAGTAGGACAATTGTAGGACGAAGAGATTCATTTTCTTCGGATATAATAGACCTAATGGAGATTAAGTCCCGAAATTAGGCGTGATTTTCGTACCCAATGGGCTAATTTAACAGATTAGACATATCGATCGATGAATTTCTGCCTTCAAAAGGCATACCCTATCACTTCTAAGCAGTAGGTTGTGAGTTCGAATCCCGCCAGGGGCGCTGACAACCCCTGACTGTCTAACTGGTATATTGGTGTAGATTTTCCGATACTGGTGTTGCAAATAAAAGGTCAAGGTCTGGTTCAAGCGGAAGATGGGCAATGTACTTATCAGCCAGAGCACGCATCGTTTTTCGTGGATCGCGATGGAGCCGTGCAAGGAATTGGCGCGGAGCTTCTGCCTGGGCTTGGTGTTTGCGCTGTTTTTGATAATCTTCAACCGACACCCCACGAAGCTGCTCCAGGAGATGCTCTTCACTTTCAGCCAGGAAAAGGATCTGGTAGTGTCCAAAATCGCGTAACGGTTGAGTAGACTTACGTCCGCTGATACGTCGTTGGTGGCAACGCAACCGCCCGAAAAGGCTCTCAACCTTGAGATTGTCCTGGGGCAGGTTTGGAATATCGAAGCAATGAAGCAGGTCGTTGCCAAACAAATTCCAACGTTTTCGTAAACCGCTGCACAGTGCCAGGGGAACTGTCTGACCTTGTGCCTCGGCGTCGAAATTGCGAAGCAATTCTTCCATTTCTTGCTTGACTTGGTAACTGGTTGGTGCTGGCACACCGACATATGATCTTGGCGGGTAGCGCAAGCAGTTCGCAATGCGCAGAAACCAGGTGTAGGTTTGATCCATCGTTTCAGCCAACTGGCGATTATTCTCCAGTGTTCGATCAACCTGTCGGCTTAGGCGCTGAAAGAAAGCGTTTTCGGCCAATGGCAGGGTGTGCAGGGCCTGGGCAATGTTTTCCAGTTGGTGGTAGCCCTTCAGACCGCCCCAATAGAAAGGTTTTCGGGTGGCCCGATTCACAGCATCCCGGATAGCCAGACGAAATTGATCTTTAATCTCCAGCAGTTCTTTCGTGCTCTCTGCTTCCTCAGTACCGACTGAGTTCAAAAAAGGGGGGTGTTCTCGGGAAAATCGCTGATTTTAGGCAAACCGCCCAAATCCACACGCATTTGCTTGCGTAATTCGGTGTCATTTGCCAGCACTTCATCGGCCAGATTGCCCAAGAAATGCTCCTGACAACGCTGACGAGGCGCATTCGGCCAAACTGCTCGTAAGGCGGCGATGATCCGTTCTTCACCATCTGAGACGCTTGCCAATACGGGGTACTCCTGGTAGCTCATCAGCCAATCCGTCAAATCCTTCTCGTTGGGTGGCTCCAGTTGGATGGCAGACACAACCGTCCCGCTCAAGATTTCATAGAGCACGTACAGTAGGCTGCCATGTCCCTCCGGCTGCAAAGCATCCACTCCCAAGATCAAGCCACCGTGTTTCTCAACCATGGTAGCCAACTTCTTCCGCTTTACTTCGCTGGTGGCTCCCAGTAAAGCCAGGTATTGGCGATATAACTTGCCAACATTCCGCTCATTGATTTCAACCCCTTTTTGATTCAATTCCCGCTGGATTTCCACCAGCTGCCGCTGAGCATATTCATGGCGCCAGCCGATATACGCCAACACATCCAATCCATAACTGCTCTCCGGCAAACTCAACAACCATACTTGACTGGCATAGTAGCGCATTCCATAATGCACACACTCCGCATTCGTACACATTTTGGCCCTGCCTGCCAAAAAGAGCGGGCCCTGCAGCGTTTGAACCGTTTTCGACATATGCCAATTAGGACGAAACTTAAGTTCTGCTCCACAATGCACGCAAACTTTTTGTTCACAGTTGAATATTTTTCGCTTTGCATCTGGATACTTTCGAACAGGTCGGTTGCGCGGTCGTTTCTCCATATTGGCTGTCTCCTGGGTAGGCTTCGCTTTCTCACTATTCTACACCAGTTAGACATTCAGGGGCTGATGACCCAATATATGGCGGTAAGGAAACAAAAACTCCTATATCTGGCGGTATAGGAGTTTATTTGATAGGCTGCTTTCATGTTAAGTAGGACTTACTCGTTGGAGAGATTGGAAGGGGTGGCAGTAATGGTTGGAAAGAGACCTTAGTGGTCAATAATTTATATTGAATGGTGCCCTTTTGATGTACTAGAGGCAATGGACGGCATGGAAGATGATACCAACTGTTATTATGGCAAGTGGTAAGATGATCAGAGGGTCTACTTGTTGATAGCCAATACTAGAACGCCAGCTTCACAAACAGTGAAACCTCTCTTGGCGTTCGGAAGACCTGCGGTTCCATGTCAAATATGTTGGCAGCCAGGGCATATTGCGCGGCTATGTCCCAAGGCGAAAAGTATGGGTTTCTATGACGAGTGAAGTGGTGTCTACAACAACCGCTCTTGTATGCTTAATATCTTATAACGAGATCAATTGTCGTTTGGGGAATGAACTCATTATTGTTTTATTGACCAACCCAGCGGATATTTGGCATTCGATATCATTCTGGTTTATAACATTCATCGGTAAGGAGTATTGAATTAGCCTATTTTAGCAATAGAGGTGGTGGAAGCCATAAATAACTCTGTCTGCTGAGGCCTCCAAACCCTGCACACCTGCAAAGTTGGCTAACGAGAAGAACGAGAGCCGGGTGGCGCCGGGAACCAATACTGGGGGAGCAGCGTCAAATAAATGATAGCTGGTTGAGATCTGCACGAACCGGATAGGAAGGAGGAATTTCCTATGAAGCAACACAATTCGTTGCGCGTGCTGCTGCTGGTGGCAGCCACCGCCTTAATCTTCAGCACCATCTGGAGCACGACGATTGCCCAGGCGGCAACCAGCTCAACCCGGATCCGCTTCGATAAAGGTGCCACCTCAGCAGTTGTCAGCGGGGATCTGCCAGCGAACGGGTCTGCCCACTATGTGCTGTACGCCGGGTATGGCCAGTTGATGGACGTTGTCCTCTCGGCTCCCGAGTTAGTGCAGCTCAAAGTCACCACTACCAGCGGGCATGTGCTAACCCCAATCCCGGGAACCAGCGGCAGCACCGGCTTCCGTGGCTACCTGCCCTACAGCGGTGATTACTACATCACGGTGACTGCCGGCAGCCAGGCAGTCTCATATTCGTTGAACGTATTCATCCCAATTCGGATCAGGTTTGCCAAAGGCGCCACATCGAAGACGTTGACGGCGCACCTGAACGCGCACCAGGGACTGGACTACATTGCCCGTGCTGCGCATGGGCAGATTCTGGAGGTCAATGCCACGCCCGCCATCAGTGGAGCTACCCTCCAGCTCATTATTTACGGCGTGGATGGCACGGTGCTGCGCAGCGGGATGGCCAAGGGCTCGAGCTTCATCGGTGAGCTGCCGCTCAGCGAGGATTACATCATCAGCGTGAGAGCAGGAGAAGCGGCGACTGATTTCACCCTGCAGGTGATCGTCCCGCAGACTATCCGCTTCGCCAGCGGGGCATACAGCGGCAGCGTCAACACTTACCTGCCGGCGGGACACACGCAGTATTACGTATTGGGTGCCGGGAAAGACCAGACCATGAAGGTGGCGATTTCGCCCAAGACGGGACTGAAGCTGGTGATCGAAGGCATGGACGGAACCGTGTTGAAGAGCGCCAACAGCGGAGGAGCCAGCTTCAGCGGGACGCTGCCCAGCACGCAGGATTACTTCCTGACGGTGGCGAACACAGGGAACTCGATTTCCTACTGGATGACGGTGACGATCAGGTAAGTTTACAGGGCGAAAACGGGATTGCTGTGCTGGCGAACTGTCCAAACAACCCGGTTTTTTATTGGATGCTGCGAGTTTCATTCATTCGTCTAACGAGATGTCCGGTGTTCCGTCAAATCCGATTGTCCGGCTTGAATTATTAGCATTGGCGCGATTGACACCCATAGGCGAATAACCTATTACTCCAGAGCGGAACAAGTGGCCCTATACATGGCTTGACGATACCCACCACTGCCGCAAATTGGGCGTGTGCACTATCCAATCCTAATGGTGTCAATCGCGCCAATGGTCTCTATGAGTGTCACTTGCGCCAATGGATCCCACCCATATTCTATTCAGTTACTGGACGTTGGCGAATCCGAACCTTAAAATCCATAAACATCGATGCCATCCAAGGCAATCACCGGCGCGCAATACGCACCAGGCTTGACGCCCGGCCAAATTGTGCTCCGTCCGGCAGCCAGAACTAGGCCGAGATCGTTTCCAGGCGCAGGTAGCGTTGTAAGACTTGCTGCAAATCGCCGGTCTCTTGCATCATCTTGACTGCACCAGTCAGCCACTCGACGGCATGCTCGTCCCGATGCCGCCAGATGAGATCGCCGTCGGTCTTGATCTGAGCCGAGCGCTCCTGCTCGAAGCGGCGTTCGACATAGGCCCAGGTCAAAAGCACGACGACCATATACTTGTCCACCGCTTCGCAGGCTCGCACCCGAAAGTCGCTCAACCCCAACCGGGTCTTCAGGTAGAAGTTGCCCAATTCGCATGACCAGCGTCCGCTGTAACCCTGCAAGGCCTGTTGGACCGAGCGAGTGAGATCCGTACTCATGAAGTACGCCGGGGATTTCTCCCTGGGGTGCCGTTTCGAAAAGAACACGCGGACATCGAAAGGAACCTTCTGCAGGCGACCGGTGGTCTGGCGCACATAGTAGATGGTGGAGCTCCCGTCCGCAGCGGTCACCTGAATGTGGGTGTACCGCCTGTGCTTGAGAGCGGAAGCGATCTGATCGATGCGTTTGCCATTGAGCTTGCGGTTGTGTTTGAGACCGCAGGTGACATGCCAGCCTTGGCGGCGGACATACTTGATCAACTGTTCGGAAGCGTACCAACTGTCGAACTGCACAAAGACGATCCAACCGGCGGGCAGTAAGGGACGCAGCGCTTCTAAAATGCTTTTGGCCAGGCTGTTCTTGCTGCGAAAGGGAATGCGTTGCCCCGCTTTGCGATAACGGTTGAGGCGTCGCACGGTTGGTTCGCGCA
>CAYHAX010000196.1:0-3548 GCA_964354695.1 uncultured Dehalococcoidia bacterium | reverse complement strand
TACCTGTGCCAGGTTGTCTTCCCGATACTTGCGCAGGTCCTCCAGAAAGATGTCGCCGAAGACGACTGAGGAGATACCCTGGCTCTTGTATTGCAGCAGCTTCTCCTTCATCCGCGCCTCGAACTCCTCGTTGGACGAGTTTTTGGTGATATAGGCTATATCCAAGGGGATATTAAGGGAGAGCGCCTGCTGCTCCAGCAGGGCACGGCGCACGCCGTGCATGCTGATTCGGTCGTAATCCTCCGTAACGGTGGTGAGCAGCGCCGCCACAGTATAGCGCTGAGCCTTATGCAGCTTATAAAGTGCCAGAGCGCTGTCCTTGCCGCCGCTCCAGGTGAAGAGGACTTGTTCGGTCATGGTTTATGGGGATATTAAACAGGGTTTAGGTGAGTTTTGCAACTAAAGGGGGCAGCGCTGGCGGCGGGAGTTATCGCCTACCTTGTACGGAAGAGGCTTGTGCGCCAATCGTGAATATAATTGACTAACCCTGCGCATGAGTTAGAATGAAGGCACATGGCAAAGATGCGTGTCCTTTTTCTACTGGCAGGCGCGGCGCTGCTTCTGTTAACGACAACAGCTACTGCCAATGGGGGTGACGGTTGTTCCTTCTCTGGAATCGTACGGCTGGATGATGCCCCGGTAGCCACCGGTACTCGCATAACCGCCGTAGCCGAAGGCAATGAGTACTACACCCACACACCACCAGGGCTGGGAGCTTCATCCCATTTTATAACAATACTGCCGCCCGAAGGCAAGAGCTACCCCGATGGGGCAAAGGTAACCTTCAAAATAGATAGCTATACGGCAGAACAGACCGGCATCTTCCAAACAGGCGCAAGCCAGCGGGTTGACCTCACTGCCTACACCGGTGCCAAACCAGCAGGGGGTTCTTCTGCAGCTCAGACATCATCCGTAAAGGTGTGGATAGTCGCTGGTATAGGGCTTGCGCTCCTGGCTATAAGCGGGACTGCATATTACGTCCTGATGGTACTGCCGATTATCCGGAGACGGATTGAGGCAAAGAAGGTAACACCTCCCCCAGCTTGGGAGAGCGAGGAGAGCCAGGAGCAGCCTAACCCCAGATATGTCTGGGACCCCAAGAAGCTGGCATGGGTGGAGAATCACAAGCTACCTGAAGCAGCGAGCTTAGAAGAGGCGCCCCAGGTAATTGATGTCCAAAAAGCGCCAGTAGGTAGAAAAAAGGCAACAGAGCAACCTGCTACTGCTGAGAGCAATGTAGCTAAGCACCCGAGACGGGATTTGTAGGCTTCAGGGCGTACAGCCACCGCCCCTACGCCCCTCCACAGCACCACCGAGATTGCTTCGCTTCGCTCGCAATGACATCGAGGGGCTGAAGCCCCTTGTCCAAATCCTCTATTTCTTTGTTTTGCCCCTGAGGTAATCTATCATGGGCTGGGTGACCAGAGGGACTACGTCGCCTATCATATGAGGCATCAGGTTGTCCATGATGCCGGGCATCATCCCCGGCATCTGCTCTGCCATGTAGTCCGGCATGGGGACGCGTTCCCCTACCCGCTTCAGCATCGTCGGCATCACCTTGGGCATCATCATGGGCAGAAGTCGCGGGAACAATATGGGGAACATGGGCCTCATCAGTTCCAGCGTAAACGGAATCTTGCCCATCACCCGCATCATCTTGCCCATGCCGAAGGGCATGGCATCTGTAAGCTGGGGCCACATGGTGCCCATTAAGTCGGCAAAGCCCTGGGGCGACATCAGTGCAATCATAGCCTCGAACACAGCCCACTGTCTCTGCACTTCAGGGTTGGGGTCGGGGAATTTATAGCCCAGCGCCGAAGCTGCGAAGCGAGCCAGGTCTATTACCTCCACAGGCACCTTTTTCTTGTCGGCGCTGACGCGCAACTGGAACTCGCAGCAGGGACAGAGAGCCAGCACCTTCTGTGCGCCAGCCTCCACAGCCTCGTCCAGTCTCACCTTACCCACATCGGCAGCCACAGGCGGGTCTTTGATGAGGGTGAGCACGCTGCCGCAGCAATGCGCATTCTCTCGGTTGTGGTCCATCTCCACGAACTTCACGTTGGGTATAGCCTTGATGAGGTCGCGCGGCGGCTCGTAAACGCCCGAGACGCGTCCGATGTGACAGGAGTCGTGCCAGGTAACCGTTGTGGGCTGATTCTTATTATCGGGGAATTTGAACTGCCCCGACTTTATCTTATCGGCTATTACCTCGGTATAATGCCTGGCTTTTATGTCGTACTCAATGCCCAGCTTCTTCGCCCAAACAGGATAGACCTGCCGCCACATCATGTCGCAGGCAGGACAGGAGGATATCACCGTATCAGCGCCGGCGGCTTTAACTGCCGCTATGTTCTTCCTCATGGTCTCGGCGAAGACATCCCATTTGCCGCAGACCAGCATGGGTATGCCACAGCAGTTCTCCTTCTCACCAAGATAGGAGAAGTCCACTCCGGCAGCATCGAGCAGGCGCACGCTGGCCATGCCTATATCGTGCTCCACATAGCTGGCGGTGCAGCCTGCAAAATAGACAGCCTTAGATTTATGACCAGTGCCGTGCTTCTCCATCAGCTCCTTGGGGAACCAGGCGGTGCGGTCCTTGCGATAGCCCGCCCAGATATCGCCTTCCTTCCTGGTTGCTGCCGCCATCATCTCGAAGGGCGGTATGGTCATCATCTTCTTCTCATCTATAAGATGCCCACGCAGCTTCATCCAGGCTGGCTCGATGGGCAGCGAGGCTGAACATTTCAAATTACACAGCTCGCAGGTGGTACAAGCAAGAATGGTGTGAGCCATGAACTGGTCCCATTCCTCTCTGCCTTCGATATACTCGCGCAGCCAGTACCACTTGCCTCGGGGGGACTGGCTCTCCCAGCCCCTGCCATAGAACTGGTCGCATTCTTCGATGCAGTAACCGCACTGAGAGCAGCCGTAGGCATACCAGGCAACATCGCCGGGTATGCCGCGAACCGACTTATCCCCTGGCTGCTCGCCAATATGAGGGATGACACGGTTGCCGAAGGGACGGATGAGCGGCTCGAAGGTGCGCGCCAGACCCATGAAAACGCCCATCACGCCATTGCCGATAACCTTGCCCGGGTTGAGGATGTTCCCGGGATCAACTTTCGCTTTATATGCCTTCAGCTTGCCCACTCTCTCCCTGCCCAGAATCTCAGGGGCTCTCCGGGAGAAATAGAGGCCGGTGGCATAGGCACGTCCGCCGTGCTTCTCAGCGATTTTGAAGATAGTCAGCACCAAGCCGAAGACGAAGTTGTAGCTGAAGCGACGCTGGTCGCTGGGGATGAAGCCCAGTATCACCACCTCGGGTTTGCCGTTGGCGCTCTCGCGGATGATGACGCCCTCCTTGACCACAGGCTGATGCACCTTGCGCTCTATCTCGGTCATCACATCGCCAAGCGAGGATAGCGGTATCACCACCTCAGCGGGCACCAGGCTGGGACCCAGGCGTTTGACAACCATGAGCTTGAAGCGGTTCTTCCACTCGTGATGTGCAATGCGGTCGCTGAGAATCTCCGCCTCGCAGAGCTTGA
>CAYHAX010000195.1:0-2163 GCA_964354695.1 uncultured Dehalococcoidia bacterium | reverse complement strand
TTATCCTCTTCCCCATAGCTTTGGTGTGGTATCTTAACGTCAGCGGCCTGTATCAGGTTCTCCGCGACGCGCGTCAGCGCCAGCGGAGGAGAGCAGGGGGGGGCGCTGAAGCTAAAAAACCTGTTGCCGCAGAGCAAGGAGCTCTCGCCGGGAAGGGGTAAACATAATTACTGTAAAAGTCGGTCTCCGGAAGGCGGCTTTGGGTGGGGGGCAGGAATAGCCCCCCATTTATTTGCTTTTCGGAAGCGCTGAGTTTATCATAAATACAGGGGGTGTGCGATGGAGACTAAGGAAAAAGGCAGCAACACTTTTCTAAACGATATCTGCAGCATCCCCGGCGGCGAAAAGATTCGTCTGTGTATCCAATGCGGCACCTGCTCTGCATCCTGCCCCAACGTTAACAAGATGGATTACACGCCTCGTCAGGTCATCGCCATGGCGCGTGCTGGCATGAAGGACGAGGTCCTCTCCAGCAACTCCATGTGGTGCTGCGCCTCCTGCTACCTTTGCACAGTGCGCTGTCCGCGGGATATCAAGCCAACAGAGCTGATGCATGCTCTGGAGTGCGTGGCTGTCAGTCAGCCTTCTAAAAAGGCGAAAACGAAAACGCCAGCCATGTACAAAAGTTTCAGCGACTTCGCCTACAGTATAGGCAGCGTACCCGAAGTGGGCTTCATGACCTGGTACTACTTCCGTACCAATCCACTGCGTGCCATGAAGATGGCGCCCCTGGCATTAAGTCTGCTCAGACACGGGCGCATGAATATCAAAGCCAGAAGAATGAAGCCAGAAGCGGAAAAACAGCTTAAAGCTATCCTCAATAAGGCTGAGGAGCTGGGAGGGATAGAATGAAAAGATATTACACCTACTTCCCGGGTTGCTCCTCTTCAGACGGCGGCGCCAAAGCATACGGCATGTCAACGGAGGCTGTCTGCAGGGTTCTGGACATGGAACTCATTGAACTCGAGGACTGGAACTGCTGTGGTTCCACGCCGTACAGTGGAGTGGACGAACTTGCCTCCCTCAGCGGTTCGGCTCGCAATCTGGCTCTAGCTGAGAAGAAGGGGCTTGACATCGTTACGCCATGTAGCTCCTGCTATGTTATCCTCAAGAGAACCAATCAATATCTCAAGGAATACCCCAAGCTGAAGGCTAAGGTGGATGCTGCGCTGGCAGCCGGTGGACTTGAATACCATGGAACTGTCAAGCCACGGCACCTCCTTGATGTCTTCGTAAATGATATCGGCTATGACGAAATCAAAGCCAGGGTCAAAGTAAACCTCGGCGAATTGAAAGTAGCTCCCTACTACGGCTGCCAGGTGGTGCGCCCCATACCAAGCTTTGACCATCCGGAAACCCCGCAAACGCTGGACAAGCTAGTGGAAAGCCTGGGGGCAAAGGCTACCCAATTCCCTCTGAAGGCTCGGTGCTGCGGAGGCTCACTGATTATACCTGAGGAAGACCTTGCACTGGAGTCAGTTAACAAACTCCTTGAGAACGCTGTGGGCAACGGGGCTGAGATGGTCGTCACCGTCTGCCCACTTTGCCAAACCAATCTGGATGTCTATCAGAGCAAGGTTAATAAGAAGTTCAAAACCAAATTCAAAATCCCTATCCTGTTCTTCACCCAGCTTATGGGTGTTGCCTTTGGAATCGATAACAAGACTCTGGGCATAGAGAAGTCCATAGTCCCGGCAGATAAAGTGCTCGCCAAATCGCTGAAAGGCGCCAAGGGGGGATAGAATGGAACTAAAAATCGGTGTATACGTCTGTGACTGCGGGGCAAATATCGCTGGCACGGTTGATGTCCCTCAGGTAGTGGAATTCGCTAAAGGCCTGCCCGGCGTAGTGGTAGCAAAGGAATACAAGTTCGTCTGCTCAGACCCCGGGCAGGAAATCATCAAGAAGGACATAAAAGAGCAGAAGCTGAACCGTGTAGTGATAGCGTCTTGTTCACCGCGGCTCCACGAGTTGACCTTCAGAAGAACGCTGGCTAGCGTTGGCCTGAACCCGTACCTGATGGAGATGGCCAACATCCGCGAGCATGTCGCCTGGGTGACCGATAATAAGGACCTTGCCACCCAGAAAGCCAGGGCTCTGGTGAGCGCAGCGGTGAAGAAGGTCACTTATCACCAGCCACTGGAGACCAGAGAGGTCCCCATG
>CAYHAX010000194.1:0-5423 GCA_964354695.1 uncultured Dehalococcoidia bacterium | reverse complement strand
CTGAAAATACCTGAAAGATACGAAATCCTTCTCGTTCTAGCTCTGGGTAAACCAAAGGAAACTGTAGTAATCGAGCCGCTCCAGCCCCACGGAGACATAAAGTACTGGCGCGATAGCAAAGGTGTACATCACGTGCCGAAGCGGGCTTTGGATGACATTATCCTTCAGATTTGATAGCAGCTATTAACGTCCGGTATAAAGTACAGCCAGTATCCGAGTCTCCTTGCCCCCGACGCATTTGACGAAATGTGGCTCGCTGGAATCATAGTAGATGGCGTCACCTGGTCCCAGGTGCTCAGTTCGGTCACCAACTCGTGCCATCATCTGCCCTTCCAAGACAAAGAGAAACTCCTGACCATCGTGTGTAGACGGTTCCACATCTTCAGCAGGTGTTAGAGTTATCATAAACGGCTCCATCAATCGGTTTGCCTTCTCCGGAGCCAGCGATTCATAGAGGTAGCCATAGCGCGCGCTGCTTTTCCCGACATGGCGGCTGACCGATTTACGCTGATGGGCGCGAACCAGGGTCATGGTCTTGTCAACACCGGGGGAGATGAAAAAGCCCATCCTGGTTTCCAGAGCTTTGCCGAGCTTCACCAGATCCCCCAGAGGAGGAATGATTATATTAGCTTCCACGTGCTTCAAAATATCTGCATCTATCCCTGTTCGAGCGCTGAGTTCGTCAATTGTAAGGTTGTGTGCCTCGCGAGCCTTCCTGATTCTCTCGCCCAGGGATTCCTTCTCCCTGCCATCAGCTTTGGCACGTTCCAACTGAGATGAATGAGTGAGGAAATCCTCAGTTCCACCAGGGGTGCGTCTGCTTTTTTTCTTCTTTTCGTCCATTTCGCTTCCCTCTCTTACATACCTCTCCCCACAACACCGATATTTCGGGCAATTACGATGCGCAGGATTTCCGACGTGCCTTCACCTATTTCAAGTATTCTCTGGTCTCTATAGAGCCTCTCAATCCTGAAGTCCTTCATCAGCCCATAGCCTCCATGAAGTTGCACTGCCTGATGGACACACCTGTGCATAGCCTCAGAACAGTACAGCTTAGCCATGGCTGCTTCCACGCTGAAAGGACGATTCTTCTCCAGAAGCCAGCATGCTTTGTAGAGCAGATTCCTCGCTATTTCAATATCAAGAGCCATGTCTGCCAGCTTGAACGCATTCACCTGAAAGGAACTCACCGGTCGCCCGAACTGCATGCGTGAATTTGCATACTGCAAAGCCAGCTCGAAGGCACCCTGGCAGCCTCCGAGTCCAACAGCAGCGATGCTCAGCCGCCCTCTATCGAGTGTGGCGAGCATCTGGTGCAAACCATCCCCTCTCTTACCAAGAAGATCCTCTTCAGGTACAGTACAATCATCAAAGAAGAGTTCGCCAGTATTGGACGCCCTCCACATCATCTTCCTTTTCATTTCCTTGGCAGTAAAGCCCCCGGTGCCGGCAGGAACAAGTATGCAACTCAGCTCTGGCTTCCCATCTGCGCGACGTCCGGTGACAGCCTGCACGATGACGATACCCGTTAAGGAACAGGCTGAGTTGGTGATGAAGATTTTTCTGCCATTGATGACCCAGTTACCGCTTTTGAGCTCTGCCGTAGTTTTAGAGCTACCGGCGTCAGAACCGGCATCCGGCTCCGTCAGACCAAAGGCAGCGAGCATTTCTCCGGAACAGAGCCTGGGGAGCCATTCCCTTTTCTGCTTCTCGTTCCCGAATTGATATATCGGTCCAACACCCAGCGAGTTCGCAGCAGCAATAGTAGCAGACTGGGACCCATCTACTCTCGCCAGTTCCTCCACCGCAATGATGTAGGAGATGTATCCCATACCTGCTCCGCCGTACTTCTCCGGAACGAAGCAGCCCAGCAGACCTATCTTCGCCATCTTCTGTGTGAGCTCTACCGAGAATTCTTCTCGCTCGTCAAGTTGCTGAGCTAAGGGCGGGATTTCCCTTTCAGCGAAATCCCGCACAGCCTGGCGTGTCAGGTTCTGCTCCTCTGTCAGGTCAAAATCTAGCGCCATGTACCCCTCGCCCCCAAATAGAGACTATAGTTTAGTTGCCCGACCGAGACAATGCTTCCAGCGAACGTTTACCGCCTCCTGCAATTCATTGATTTGCTCCTCGGTAATGTTCCTGAACCTTCCCTGCTGCGATATAAATTCCTTCAGGGGCTTCAGATTGCCTCTTCGAGCAATAGATTCGCTGGCAGAAGTGAGGCGGAAAACGCCACCCTCGACCTCATAGAGAATGTCCCATCCGGTTTCTACAGCGAGCTGACCGATTCTGATGGTGTCACTGTAAGGGAACCTCCATCCCGGAGGACATGGCGTGAATACGTGCATAAACCTTGTCCCTTTGATTTCCCTTGCTTTCCTGACTTTCTCGTAGAGGTCCAGAGGGTAGCAAGCATTGGCAGTAGCTATATAGGGGAGAGCGTGCGCTTCCATTATTGCGGTAATATCTTTGGGGGTCTGCTGCTTGCCCAGGATTGGCGTAGTACCAGAGATGGCTCCCAGGGGAGTGGAGCCGGAACGTTGATTACCTGTGTTCATATAGCCTTCGTTATCGTAGCAAATATAAACGAAATCTGACTTCCTTTCGGCAGCGCCGCTCAACGACTGGATGCCTATGTCGTGTGTGCCTCCATCACCAGCCATAGCCAATACGGTTAGCCCCTTCTTTCCCAGCGCCTTCAGCCCTGCAACCAGCCCCGCAGCAGACGCCCCAGTAGTGGCGAACGGCGTGTTAACACAGGGAACAGTAACGGATGTAACAGGATACATGCCGTGCAGCACAGTGAGGCAACTGGCTGGCACGGTTACAATAACCTGCCCTTCAAACGCCTTTAGAATGTGCCGATAGGCAAGGGATAAGGCACAGCCAGGGCAAAGCCTGTTTCCAGGAAGCAGGTATTCCTTTTCTGTGAGATTAACTGCATTTACTGCCACTGCGGTTATCCTGTCAAATATAACATATCCATTCCGGATATTCTTTGTTCAGTGTGCTATCTGCAGAAGATGCCAACGACCTCTTTACAGCGTCTGCCAGCTCTCTGGCTGTAACATTGCGCCCGCCCAGACCCACGATGAAGTTCCGTATCACTGCATTCAATCGGCTGCCATAGAGAGCCGACTTGATTTCCGAACAGGTGGCTCCCTCCTGTCCATAGCTGATATTTTTATCAAAGACCACAATGACCCGAGATTTTCGCAGCGCTTCCACCACATCCCTCTTGGGGAAAGGTCTGAACACCCTCAGCCCCAATACCCCTGTCTTGTACCCTTCCTCCCTGAGGATATCCGAAGCCACTATTGCCTCCATAGCCAGGCTGCCCATCGCCACAATCACTATGTCGGCATCATCCATTCTATCTTTCCAGAGTAACTCGTAACTTCTCCCGAATAGCTTGCCAAACTCCTGACCCACTTCAATTATAGTCTCTCTAGAGTTCTGCAAGGCTTCCTGAAGGAGATACCTTATTTCCATATAACCATGACAGAGCACACCCTCGGCATTGATTCTCGGATTTGCCAGGGTTACCAGATTGTAATTCTTCGGGTTATCAGGGTTAAGCGTGGTGTGGGGTTTGTACGCTGGCAGGAACTTGTCCACATCTTTTTGACTTGGAACATCAACAGGCATTTCGGTGTGAGATAGGATATAGCCATCGTAGCAAACCATAACAGGTATATAGACCATCTCAGCGATCCTGTAAGCCTGGATAACCAAATCCAATATCTCCTGGTTATTTCTGGCGTATATTTGTATCCAGCCAGTGTCCCTTTGTGATATGGAGTCTTGCTGGTCATTCAGCACGTTCCAGGGCGCCCCGATAGCGCGGTTGACGCAAGCAAGGACTAGAGGAAGCCGTGTCCCCGCCGCCCAATGCAGCATTTCATGCATATAAGCCAAGCCGTGCGAGCTTGTGGCTGTAAATGTCCTGGCTCCTACAATGGAGGCTGAGGTGCATACGGCAAGTGCGCTATGCTCACTCTCCACAGCAACGTACTGGGCATCAAGCTCACCCTGTTCTACAAACTCCGATAATCCTTCGGTTACAGGTGTCTGAGGCGTAATAGGATACGCAGCTATCACCTGCACACGGCTGAGCTTGGCTCCCAGAGCCGCAGCCCGATTGCCATCTATTATTTGTATGTCTTCTCTTCTACCCAATCTCTTATCTCTTGAGTTTGTTGGCTTTATCCTGCGAACAATTCGGCGCCTCCTCCGCCACCATGGTTATCGCCTGCACCGGACACACCTGCGCGCATATCCCGCAACCCTTACAGTACTCCAGGTCTACCTTCACAGGAATGGTTTTGCTTATGACAGCATCCGGGCAATATAGCCAGCATTGGAAGCAACTGGCTTTATTCTGCTTGGACGGAAGGCATTTCTTCTGGTCTATCACAGGGCGGGAATCGCGCCACTCGCCAGTTTTTCCCCCCTCACCGATACCGGGCGAGGATTCACCGCATATATGTCCGCAGGCTCTCGTTTCCACTACTTCTTAATCTCTCGTTTCTTGACTCTTGTCATCTCATAGGTCTTCGCGATTGCTGCGAGGTTAATATCTACATCGCCTCTGGGAAATCTCTCCCTTATCACCGTTTCTAGACTAGCCTTTTTTATCATCCCGGTTGCCCGGATAAAAGCACCCAGTATCGCCGTATTCACTATTGTGTGACCAGCGACGACCAGCCCCAGTTCACGGCAAACCGTAGTGGCATCAGCCGTGGCGATGTTAAACTCGCCCTCAACCTCAAGCTCCTCAGGTGCCTGCTTGGAATTTACAATCAACCATCCCCCCTCTACCAACCCATTGACTACACCATCATATTTGAGCAACGTATGGTCTAGAACCACCACTACCTCAGGATTGTCCACCTGAGACACTACAAGGATTTGCTCCGGCGAAATCCTGGTTGATGCGCTTACCGGCGCGCCCCTTCTCTCAGCACCGAACGAGGGGGCAGCGGTTACCCCTCGGTAGCCGTCAATAAAGGCAGCTTGCGCTACTAGCTTGGCGGCTGTTACTGCTCCCTGACCGCCCCTGCCATGCCATCTAATCTCACAAAGCTTTTTGTCGATAGACGGGTTTGTGGGCATTCCCTAACTCCAGCAGTCTATTGCGGCGTCCTACCTGGTAATGAAGTTATCGTAACTCAAATTGTCTTCATGTGTCAAATAAACAATCTCACGGCGTTAAAGCGAGGAATCGAAGAGCCAGACTATGGGGCAATAAACTGCTTGGGCAACAGAACACTGCAAAATAGTGGCGGGAGCGGATGGGGGTCGAACCCACCAAGGACACTTTTAATGCCCCTCAACGGTTTTGAAGACCGCAGAGCCCACCGGGACTCAACCGCTCCCTCTCAAGCCTAGTATAAATCAACCGAAGCCATCAGCGCAACAAA
>CAYHAX010000193.1:0-2734 GCA_964354695.1 uncultured Dehalococcoidia bacterium | reverse complement strand
ACGGATATTGCGGTGAAGATGGGCTTCAGCCGAAGCGAGGGAAGGAAGGCTGCGCTGGCTGGTCTCGAGGCGAGGCGCCGGTTCGAGGAGGCGCAGGTCGAGCTCGGCAAGAAGATAATGGCGCAGCTCAAGCAAAGCGGTCAGTTAGGCGTGGTGATTCTCGCCAGGGCCTACATGTCGCAGGATTCAGGGGCTAACCTGGGCATAACTGAGAAGCTGGCTCAACTGGGCGTGGTGCCGATACCACTAGACTTCCTGCCGCTTTCCTCGGTAAATGTCAGGGAGTATACAGACCGCCCCTACTGGTTCAATGAGGCTAAGCACATAGCTGCTGCTCATGTAGTAGCCAATGACCCGCGTCTGTTCGGGCTGGTGCTGACCAACTTCGGTTGCGGTCCGAACTCGTTTATCTTGAATATCGTTGAGGATATTATGGGCGACAAGCCGTTGGGACAGTTGGAGATAGACGAGCATGCTGCCGAGGCAGGCATTGTTACCCGCATCGAGGCATTCGTGGATACTATTAAGGGTTTTGTTGTCTCGGGCAAGGCGAGCGAAGCGGTGATAAGGGATACGGATATTCGCAGGGTTGCTTATGCAAAGGTAAGCTCCAATAGGGTTCTCCTTATACCCAGGATGTGCTGTGGTGCTGTGGCGTTGGGCGCTGCCATGGAAGCCTTCGGGGTTAATGCGGTTGTGCTGCCCGAGCAGGACGAAAAGTCTCTCGTTTATAGCAACAAGGTTACATCGGGAAAGGAATGTTTGCCTTATCGAGTGACCCTGGGCGACTTCATGAAGTTCTATTATGAGAACGACCGCTACGGGATTGACCCTAAGAATGTCGAGGGATTCCTGGCAAGTGCATTCGGACCCTGCCGCTTTGGTAAATACGCTGTGGAGCAGATAAGGATACTTCGCGAGTTGGGCTTCGATTTCCCCATACGTACTACTGTGTCCAACAATGGCTATCATGATTTGCACCTCGGCGCAGGTTTCGAGCGTCTAGCATGGCGTGGCATTGTTGCTGTGGACTTCCTGGAGAGATTGCTTTGGCGAACTCGTCCCTACGAGAAGTCGGAGGGTGAATCTGACTCTCTCTTTGATGAGTATTTGTTCCAGGTTGCTAATTGTATCCGTAGAAAAGAGCCTCTCGATGACCTGTTGCAGGATGCCACTGAAAAATGCAAGATGTTAATTGACAGCGACAAGCCCAGAAGACCTCTTGTGGGGATAAATGGCGAGATATTCTTGAGGTCAAATAAATTCAGCAACAGCAATCTGGTCAAGGAGTGCGAGAAGGCAGGGCTGGAGGTCGTTGTCTCTCCGATTGGTGAGTGGGTTAAGTACATCACACACAGAAATATCGAGGACGGAGTCAGGGATAGGGATTGGAGGAGGATTCTCAACGGTTACATAAGGAGGTACCTCCTGAGTCGCGATGAGCATACGGTGGCTGTGAATTTCGAGGGTTTACTCGATACGAGGGAGCCAGCCACTAAGGACTTGCTCAAGCAATCGCAACGTTATCTCTCTCCCAAATGTGGCAGCGAGGCGGTTCTGAGCATCGGTATGGGTGTTGAATGGCTGGAGGACCCCAAGTTCGACGGAGTGATTTCAGTGATGCCGCATGGCTGCATGCCTGGGGGTATCGTAGCTGCCATATCTGAGAAGCTCAGCGCAAAATACGGCAAGCCCTGGATCAGCCTTACTTACGATGGCTTCCTTGAGACTAACAACCAGGTGAAGATAAATAACTTCGCAGAGGTCTTGAGGTTCTGCACCAAGGATAAACAGCGGGCGCAAGTTAGACACTAATTGCGAGATTGGGTTTCAAGCTTGTAGTGGCATCCGCCTTTGGTGGATGCCACTACATTATTAAACGAGCTCGATGTGACCATCGGACACTCTGAATAGTGTTGCTTGTTTCAGGAAATCGGGGTCGAAGCGGTCGAGGTCGGTGGTGGTGATGAGAACCTGCTCGTGCTTGGCTGCCGATTCTAGCAGATGGTGTCGGCGTTTGGCGTCCAGTTCTGAGAGAACGTCATCCAGTAGCAGCACAGGGTGCTCTCCGGTTACGCTCTGCATGAACCTAGCCTCGGCTAGCTTGAGAGCGAGGGCAACGGTTCTCTGCTGCCCTCGGGAGCCATAAACCCCAACATCTACATCGTTTATCAGGAAGCGAAGGTCGTCGCGATGCGGTCCCACCAGCGACATGCCCTGGGCGATCTCTTTGTCGCGCGCTGCAGCTAACGCCTTTGTGAATATCTCGGCGGTTTCCTTTAGCTGTAAGTCCCCTTTACCTGTTTGCTTATCGATGCTTCTGAAGTAAGCCAGGCTCAGCTTTCCTTGTTCGCCGCTCAGTTCGCCATGAATGACTTGTGCCAGGCGCTCGAGTGCAGCCACTGTGTGTTCACGCTGAACTATCAGATAGGCGCCTGTTTCTACAAGTTGTTGGTCCCAGAAGATTAGCTCGTCTCGGTTCGCCTTGCTTTCGTTCAGCATCTTCAGAAGCTGGTTGCGTTGCCAGAGCACGCGGTTGTAGCGTTGCAGGTTTCGTAGGTACTTATGGTCGATCTGGGAGTCTGTGATGTCGAGGTAGCGGCGGCGCAGCGCTGGCTCGCCACCTATGATATCTATATCGTAAACGCTGAAGGTAACCACGTTAAGCTGTCCAAGGAGGTCCATAGTGCGACGAACCACGCCGTTGATTTTAATACGTTTCTGAGCGGGCTGG
>CAYHAX010000192.1:0-2605 GCA_964354695.1 uncultured Dehalococcoidia bacterium | reverse complement strand
AAGGGGGTTGTGGGGGATGGAGATAGAGGAACTTAAGAAAGGGGGTTGTGGGGGGATGAATATAGATGAATTACTGAAGACAGCTATGCAGTGGGGTGCCTCCGATGTTCACCTTGCGGTGCCGGCTACCCCCATGTATCGTATGCAGCACCAATTAGTTCCCGCCGGGGAGGAGCCCCTGACGCCCTTGACCATGAGGGGATTATTTGAAGCTGTGACAACCGAGAGGCAACGCGCGATTTTCAACAAGGACCTCGAGCTCGATTTTGCGTACAGCATCTCCGGGGTGGGCAGGTTCAGGGTTAATGCCTCTATGCAGAGGGGCAGCATTGCGCTCACGATTCGGTGTCTGCCGGTGAGAATTCCCACCATTGAAGAGCTGGGGCTTCCTGATCTCTGCAAGCCCTTGATTATGAAGAAAAAGGGTTTGATATTGGTGACCGGTTCCACGAGCAGCGGCAAGTCGACAACGCAGGCTGCGATGATTGGTTACCTCAATGAAAGGGAGTCCAGAAAGATTCTTACTATTGAAGACCCGGTTGAATATCTGCATACCAATAAGATGTGCCTGATTGTGCAGAGGGAGCTGGATAGCGATACTCCCTCCTTCGCTTCCGCGATGAAGCATGCCTTGAGGCAGAACTCCGATGTCATCCTTGTCGGTGAGATGCGCGACATGGCTACCATAGCGACCGCTATCACTGCTGCTGAGACAGGACATCTGGTCCTGGCTACGGCGCATACGCAGGGTGCCTCTAACGTTATCAGCCGTCTCATCAGCGAGTTCCCTTCGATGCAGCAGGAGCAACTCAGAACACAGCTAGCGTTGACGATAGAGGCGGTGCTGACCCAGATTCTATTGCCGCGGGCTGATGGCAAGGGGAGGGTGGCGGTATTCGAGATAATGTTAGCCAGCTATGCCATTCGCAATTTGATCCGCGAGAACAAGTCTCATCAGATTACCTCAATGATTGAGACCAGCAGCCAACTCGGCATGCAGACTCTAGATCAGGCTCTCGAGGAGGTAGTCAAGAAAGGGCTTGTGAAGCTCGAGGATGCTATGTTGAGGTCGCAGAGACCCGATGATTTGGAGAAGGCTTGCCAGGGGCAACGAGCTCGTGCTGCGGCGGCGGAATCTGCTAATGGCAAGTCTCGGTAGAAGGTGGTTTTTTTAGCGGGGTAATCCGGTTGGGATACCCCAAAGGGTATCGATAGGAAATGGTAACATTAGTTAATTAAGAGTGTAATGCTTGTACCGTTGTGATATAATAAACTAGGGATACTATACGGAGAATCAGTAAATGGCAGACAGGGGCTCTATAGAGAACGGCAGTGACTTGGGCGCTACGCTGGTGAACGGAGCTTTCATCAGCGAGGTTGAGCTTAAGAATGCCCAGGATACGGCTGCGCGCTCCAATAAGAAATTGACCGAGGTTCTTCTGGAGCAGGGTCTGATTGACTCTGAGGTACTGGCTTCTGTCCTCAGCTTGAAATACGGCGTCCCTGTCGTCAATCTGGCTCGCTTCGATGTGCAGCCTGACGCCATAGCTCTGGTGCCGGAGCAGGTAGCCAGGGAGCACCATGTCCTCCCGGTCTCTGTTGATGGCGACACCCTCACAGTAGCAACAGAGGAGCCGCATGACTTCCGTGCCATCAATACCCTGGCTTCTCTGACCCGAAAACGTATTGCCACTGTTATCCCCGTTGGGATGAGGCTTGACGATGCCATAGACAGTAATTACAGACTGACTGGGCAGATCCAGCAGCAGCTCGGCCAGATGGCCTCCTCCAAAAAGGTGGGGACGGAGTCAGCCGATGTCTCCGATGTCGATGCGCTGAGACAGGCGCCTGTGGTGCAGGCAGTGGAAATGATGCTCACTCAGGCGGTGAGAGACCGAGCCTCGGATATTCACATAGAGCCTCAAGAGGATTCACTTCTGGTGCGGAACAGGATAGACGGTGTGCTGCATGAAGCAGTGCGTCTCCCCCTGGGAGTACACACTGCTATTCTCACCAGGATAAAGGTGTTGTCTAATCTGAATATCGCCGAGCGGCGCCGTCCCCAGGACGGGCAGTTCAGTGCCACTATAGGCGATAAGAAGATAGATTTCCGTGTAGCCACTGTGGAAGGTGCTCACGGTGAGATGGCAGTGCTGAGGGTGCTGGACAAATCCATGCTCGTGATAAAACTCCCAGAACTGGGAATGACCCCATCTTCCTTGCAGCCCTTCGAGAGGCTTTTGACCTCTCCTTTCGGCATGATTCTGGTGAACGGACCTACCGGTTCAGGTAAGACCACTACTCTATACTCTGCTTTGCAGAAGCTTGATGCCAAAGAGCGCAACATAATGACCATCGAGGACCCTATCGAATACAGCTTCAGGGGGATACAGCAAATCCAGGTCAATCGCCAGGCGGGCATTACGTTCCCCGTGGGGTTACGCGCTATCATGCGCCTTGACCCGGATGTCATCCTGGTCGGTGAGATACGTGATGCTGAGACTGCCAATACGGCTGTTCAGGCAGCCATCACAGGGCATCTGGTGCTGAGCTCTATCCATGCTAATGATGCGGTAAGCGCCCTGATTCGCTTGATAGATATGGG
>CAYHAX010000191.1:0-1757 GCA_964354695.1 uncultured Dehalococcoidia bacterium | reverse complement strand
AGCCATACCCGAGATTTTGGAACTGAAAAAGGAAATGTTCAAGAAGCTGGACACTCTCAGCAAACCCGAGGCCATATTAGGCACAAATACCTCGCAAAACAGCATCACGGAAATCGCTTCGGTAGTAGCGAATCCTTCGAGAGTAGTCGGGACGCATTTCTTCAATCCACCTGTCATGATGAGGTTGGTAGAGGTTGTTAAGGGACTGGAGACTGCGGACAGTGTTGTCGAGCAGATTAGGGCTTTCGCCACAAAGTTGGGTAAGGAGATAGTAGTATGTAAGGACTCTCAGGGATTTATCAGCACAAGAGTGCTTGTGGCCCTGAGATTGGAATGCTACAGGATATTAGAAGAAGGCATTGCCACAAAAGAGGATATAGATAAGACACTCAAATTGGCTCTTGGTCATCCCATGGGTCAGTTTGAGTTAGCTGATTTCTCAGGTCTGGATATTGAAGTGCCAATATGTGAAGGTCTGGCAAAGGTTTACGGGGAACGGTTCAGACCACCCCAAAGTCTAGTGCACCTAGTCAAAGCGGGAAGGTTAGGGAAAAAGTCGGGCAAAGGGTGGTATAACTATCGTCCCTAACCCATCTCCAGGCCATTCGAATGCTAATTAAATAGGGGAAAAGTGTAAGATGACTAAAAAAGATGATGTCGTGATTGTGAGTGGAATAAGAACGCCGTTCAGTAAGTTTGGATCGGTATTACGAGACATGCACAGTTCTGAACTTGGCGCTATAGCAATCAAGGAATGCTTGAAGCGTGGGGGAATGAAGGGTAATGACATAGATGAGCTTTACTACGGGATGTGCATACAGTCAGAAGCAGCTCTCCTGTACAATGTAATCGCAAGACAGGCTCTGCTAAAGGCAGGCTTACCAACTGATTTGATTTCTCTCACCATAGACAGAGCTTGCTGTTCATCTTTGGTTTGCGTCCAGTTGGGATACAGATCTATCTTGGTTGGTGAAGCGCAAACCTGCATGGCCGTGGGGGCAGAAAATATGAGCAATACCCCCGTGGTGGTTAATGGACATCGCTGGGGACTGGGGTTAACGCCACTTACGATGGTAGATCATCTTAATCCGATAATGTATGTAGGATATAATTCCCTAGCAAAAGATGCGGGTGAGGGTGCGGCTGGGTATGGGATCGGACGAGAAATGCTGGACATGTGGGCAGTAGGGTCTCAACAGAAATACCAGGCAGCCGAAAAAGCTGGGAAATTCAAGGATGAATTAGTACCTGTAGAAGTGCCGCAGAAAAGGGGGCCGCCTGTAGTTTTTAGCAAGGATGATTTCCCCAAGCCGGATACTACGCTGGAAGGTTTAGCAAAACTCAAGACCATATATGGCAGTCCGTCTGTTACTGCCGGAAATTCTCCAGGATTAGATGCGGGCGCATCAGCGATAATAATAATGAAAAGGTCCAAGGCAGAGGAGATGGGTATCAAGCCGCTGGCTGCCATTCTCTCTGTGTCCAGCGTTGCCAGGGAACCTGCCAAACTGTCAGCAGTCCCTGGAATTGCCATACAGAAGGCTTTGTCTAAGGCTAATGTTAGTTTGGACGAGGTAGCTGTTATTGAAGTAAACGAAGCATTTGCCGCAATGCCATTGGTTTCGACCAAAGTGCTGGCAGACGGAAATGAAGCTAAATGGCAGGAACTGATGAAAAAGACCAACCCCAATGGGGGCGCTATAGCGATTGGCCACCCAGTTGGAGCGAGCGGGGCTCGTATCTTAATGACAATGATG
>CAYHAX010000190.1:0-2208 GCA_964354695.1 uncultured Dehalococcoidia bacterium | reverse complement strand
AGAAATAGATTGAATAAGTGCTGAGCGATTGATGGCCTGAATCCCGATGTGTGCTACTCGTGACTTGCCCTCTCCGATCCCAATGACTTATTCAAGGTATTTCTGAGACTCGATACTAGCGGGATGTTTCACGATTGAATTTCTACTTCGTAAACCGCCGGTCGTCGGTTCAAGTCCGACCGCTGGCCATAAATTTTAAGGAGGTGCAGCAGTGAGAAAAGTCGCCGTTATCACTGATAGCACATGTTGTTTGCCTCCGGAGTTGGTGGAGAAATACGACATCCGCCTCGTCCCCATCTATATCGTCTACAAAGGCAAAAGCCTCCGCGATGGAATAGACATAAGCGCCAGCGAAGTTTATAAGATTATGCGCAGGCGGAAAGACCTGCCCGGCACCTCAACCGCATCAGCGGGTGACTTCCTCGATGCCTACCGTGAGGCAAGCCAGATAGGGGAGAGCGTGCTTTGCATTACGCTCACAGGTGTACAAAGTAAGACCGTCGAAGCCGCAAGGGTAGCCAAAGAGCAGGCTAAAGAGGTGCTGCCCAAGACCAACATCGAGGTTTTAGACAGCCGCGCTGTAGCCGGAGCACTGGGGTTCATCGCCCTCGAGGCTGCCCGGGCTGCCGACAGGGGAGCAGATTTGACACAGGTAGGCAACGTTGCTCGTGTTACGATGGGCAAGGTGTGTCTTCTGGCAATGGTGGACACGCTTTACTTTCTTGCCAGAACCGGTCGCGTCGCCAGGGCAGCAGCCTGGGCTGGGTCGCTGTTGGATATGAAGCCTGTGGTCGAGCACATCCCAGCAGTAGGAGAAATGATGCCTGTAGCGCGCCCCAGGACAAAAACCAAAGCTGTAAACCTCATGCTGAAGCTCATGGCGGAAAGGGTGGGGAATCGCACGGTTCACGTAATAGCGCATCACGCAGATGAACTTGAGTATGGGGAGACGCTAAAGGCAGAGATTGCGAAGAGATTTAAGTGCGCTGAGCTTTATCTCACGGAGTTCACCCCCGCCATGGGGGTGCATGCAGGTCCTGGCATTCTCGGCATATCCTTCTTCACCGATTAGGATGCCTGTCCCGCAGGAGCGGGATAACCAGCATTCTGCGAGCCCTGCTGCAAAGCCTCCGAGCAAAAGAGACAGAGGCTAACACGAAAACGCTCAATGCGGAAAACGTGATAACTACATCATAAGGCAGCAACGTTATCAGAGCCTGATGTTCCTCGTTCATTGTTCCCCTCCCGGCAACAGAGTCCACACGCTTTCGCAAGCGGCGCTTAGAAACCCTAGCGCAGCTTAATCTCCTGGGCAACCTGTCTGCTTTGCTCCAGCAGCGAATAGATACTCACTTCGCCTAAATCCTTGGACAGCGTGCTGATGTGGCTATCCTTGAGCTCCTCGGTAGTAAAGATATCCATCAGACTTTCGTCTTTATCGCCTTTGACGCTCTTCGCTGTATCCTTGCTTGCTACCACCACAGAGTTACTGTCTGCCATTTAAAACTCCTCCTTCAAATCAACCATGCAATCAAAAGTGAAAGCGCATTCGCAGTAAATCGAGATATATTTCTGGTAGCAAAGCATAAGCCATCACAGCGCTTCTGTGAATAGCCCATCGGTTCAAGTCTTTCCAGGCAATCGTAACTGGGAAAATCGTACTCAACCAAACTACCCTTTAAATACCTCGCAACAAGCAGCGTAGCCAGCCGAAGCTATTCCTTGCCTCTCCCAATCCTGAGGCACTCTTTCAGCAACCGTACTAATGCCTCAACAACAACTACTTTATGCTCCAAAATCGCTAAGAATTTCTTAACGAAGGTTATATTGACTATGAGGTGGCAATAGCGAGGTGGAGAGAATGAGGAAGAGACTTTCAGGCGTTTTGGTACTGACCTTCTTCGCTGCCCTCTTAGCTCCCGCAGCAGCACTAGCCGAAGACACCAACCCTGTACCACCGCCACCTCCTCCTCCCCCAACTTCGCTTGACACCAGACAAAGGAGAACGTTATGCTATCCGCTAGCACTACTGGTTCAGTTTTACAGGAGGGACAATGAGCAAGCTTCTGGATAAGCTAGAGCGTATCTCTGAAGGAAGCGTCCAGCCTTTGGGGTTCGGAGCTGCTGTAGCAAGGACGAAAATCGCCCCCATGCTGGTCATCGCCAGCATACCTGCGGGAAACACTCAGTTACCAGGCATCGCAGAAA
>CAYHAX010000189.1:0-15627 GCA_964354695.1 uncultured Dehalococcoidia bacterium | reverse complement strand
GAAACCCGGGAAGGAACGCCTCTGCGGCAAATGCGAATCACAGCTCCTGATCGCCGACCAGACGCCAGGCAGTTGTGTGTGGTGCAAGCTGGGCGAAGGTTTCGCCTGCGGACGCTATGCCTAGAAATCCGACCGAAAAGTGTCATAATGCAGTCTGACTAAACTGCATATCAGGCGTTCGAGTTGCCCCAGGGGTACCATGAAGTTAAATCTGTTCGCCACACAATCTGCGTCAGCTATTTCATCCTGGGCAAGCCCAGTCCGTACCAGGCAATGATGTTCCTCTGTATCTCGTTAGTGCCCATGGAAATGTTCCATATGAAGGATTGCTGATACCACTTCTGGAAGAATCCTTGGAAGTAGCTCCATTTAGAAAGCTCAACCTGACCGTATACGCTAAGAATGTCGCAGCCAAGTCTGGTAATGCTCGCCCCCAACTCTCCGGAGAAAATTTTTACTGCTGAGGCGTCGAAACCAGCCATTTCATGTTTCATCTGTGCGTCAGCTATTCGATAAGCCAGGGTATGGGCAGCCCCTAGCTCGCAAGCTATTTGGGCGAGCCTGTTGCGGATAATAGGGTTCTTTGCTAGCGGTTCACCCTTTACTTTCGTCTCGTTGCAATAGGTAACTAGAAGCTCCAGCTGCCTATGCATTGCCATGATAGCATTCAGATTGGACCTCTCAAAGGATGCCAAGGCCTGAGTAATCTGCCAGCCCTCGCCCTCCTTACCTACAACGTTTCTTACAGGAACACGGACATCATCAAGAAAAACCTCGTTGTATATGTGACCTCTGTCCATGTAGTAGAGGGGTCTCACTGCAACACCGGGGGTCTTCATGTCAAAGAGTATAAAAGTCAAGCCTTTCTGCTTGCGCTCAGCATGCGTTTCAGTTCTCACAAGTGCAAACGCCCAGTGCGCGCGATGTGCCCCTGTACTCCAGGTCTTCTGACCATTTATCACATACTCATCGCCTTTCTTAACCGCTGTGGTGGTCAGACCAGCTAAATCCGAACCTGCGTTGGGCTCGCTCCACAGTTCGCACCACATTCTCTCCCCTGAACGGATTGAAGGGAGAAACTCTCTCTTTATTTCCACACTTGCGGTTTCGAAGAGCGTTGGGGCGAGCATATCTACACCAAATACGTCCACACCCGGGACATCATAGTACCCTCTGGCTTCAGCGAAGAACACCCTATCCATCATTGCCCCCTGGCCTCCGTATTCCTTGGGCCAGCCGAGGGAAAGCCATCCTCTCTGGGCAAATTTCTTGGCGCAATCCAGATGATACTCCCAGCCTTCATCAGTGTCGTAACGTCCTTCCAGTCCTGTAAAGCCTGCCGGTTTACCTTTTTCTAGCCCCTTGCAAAAGTCAAAGAACTCTTGTCGCAGCTTCACCTGTTCATCCGTAAGCTTGAAATCCATCTTTGTCCTCCTGCGATAGCCCAGAATATAAAAAGCCCTCTGTAGAGAAGGCTTAGTCAAAGGTCTTCGTTACACTCACTTCAGCATGCCTGTCCCATCAGGGGAAAATTGAATAGAGTAACTGTTTCGATTCTCTCCCGATACCCTGTATCAACGACCGATATCTCGCCACTTGTCTCGCCAGACTGAAAACTACTGCTGTTTGTCCAGCCCCAGCTCTTTTACAGCTCCCTCTTTCAAAATGAATTTCTGAATCTTTCCTGTGGCTGTCATCGGGAAGTCGTTTACAAACTTAACGTACTTGGGAGCCTTGTAGTTCGCCATCTTCTCCCGGGCAAACTTAATAATCTCCTCAGCAGTGGCTGTTTGTCCTTCCTTCAGCCTTATGAAAGCCATGCCCACCTCGCCCATCCTGTGGTCGGGCACTCCCACGACTGAGACCATACTTACCTTGGGATGAGTCATAAGGAAGCTTTCAATCTCAGCCGGATAAGCATTCACGCCTCCTATAATGAACATATCCTTTAGCCTGCCTGTTATCTTGATGTACCCCTTCTCATCCATAGTGCCGAGGTCGCCAGTGAGGAACCACCCATCTTTGTTGAAAGCCTTTTTAGTCTCTTCAGGCTGTTTGTAATATTCCTTCATGACGTAGAAGCCTTTGCTGCAAATCTCACCCTGGGTGCCTCTGGGGACTTCTTTCCCTGTATCTGGGTCTAGTATCTTCAAGTCGCAATCGGGGAATATCAGCTTGCCGGCAGTATGAGCAATTACTTCAGGCGGGTCGCCGGGCTGGCTCATGGTGCTGACGCCGGTATTTTCGGTGAGTCCATAGGCTGATATTAGGTCCTTGATGCCCATCTTGGCGATGATCGTTCTCACCAGGTCAGGAGATACATCAGCGCCGCCAATTACAGATGCCTTTATGCCTATCTTGCGCTTGGGGAAATCGGGGTGCTCTAACATCATGATGTACATGGTAGGCGATCCGGTGAATTTGGTGACCTTTTCTTCATCGACCAACCTTAATCCCTCGCCAGGGTCGAATTGCTCCATCGGCACGATGCAAGCGCCATTGCAGGCACCCAACAGCATACCGGTCATGTTACCCATATTGTGACTGAATGGGGATACAACCAGGATGCGGTCTTTGTCCTCCATCTGAAATCTGTTGCTGACCGCCTCCATAATCCGGCTGTACTGGTAGTTTGTAGTCACCACGCCCTTCGGGAAACCAGTGGTCCCCGAGGTGAAGGGTATGACATAAGTATCTTCGGGCTTAACCTTCTCTTGAGCCTTCTTCACAGTTCCGCTGCTGGCATAATCCTTACCGGATTCCAATACCTTGTTGAACTCAAGCATACCCGGATAGCTTTTGTCGCTGCGCATGATAATTCTTTTGAGCAAGGGCAGCTTCTTAGACTTCAATTCACCAGGCTTGCACTCCTTAAGCTCGGGGAAGACCTCGTATATCATTGGAATATAATCAGCCTTGATGAATTGGTCCATCATGAAAAGGGTGGTGGAATCAGACTGCCGGAGTATGTATTCGACCTCGTGAGTGCGGTATCGAGTGTTGAGGGGGATGACAGGGGCTCCTATTTTTATGCAGGCAAAATGAACATATACCCACTCGGGTATATTACCCATCCAGATTGCTACTTTATCACCCTTCTTGACGCCCATTTTCAGCAGGGCGTTCGCTATCGAGTTCGCTCTGTCCAACAGCGTTTCGTAGTTTATTCGCTGCTTCCCAGATATTATGGCTTCCTGCTTGGCATACTTGGTGCCGACCTTATCCAGTATGATCCCTAAAGTGTCTCCCTTTTTGTACTCCATTCTTTTGCCCCCTTAAAATAGATTTCCTGCCACTAGCCTATAGCATTTGCACTGCATTGCTGAACAAAAAAGGACTTCCGTCCTTTCCAAGTATATTACTATTATAGGCATATCCACACCAGGGACATTGCTATTAGCTCGGTTGACCATCTCGTTCAATTTGGGACCGCGATGACAATTTCTAAGTGGCCCCTTTTCAGCATCTATGTTACTTTTGACGGAAGCGCAAGCAGGAAAACAGGCAACAGCTACTCGTTCTCGGTCGATAGTATATGTTACCCCCGAGCAAACTGTCAAGATTCGTGCTAGTTGTCTTGAATCTAGCGACCATTTTATCCACCCAGAATCATGCGGGCAGCCCGCAGCCCCGATAGCGCTACTGCAGGCACACCCCCACCAGGCACTGTCCAGTGTCCTGCCAGGTAAAGATTGGGTATAGGCGTCTTCTGCTCCAGCCTTTTAAGAAACATCTCAGGTGTGAAAGCCCAACCCATGGCAGCACCCAGCGAATTTAAGGTGTATCGCTCGTATGTAGAAGGGGTGGCAGCGTCTTGTACTGCAATGTGCTGGGACAGCCCAGGGATAAGCTTCTCTGCCTTTGCTACTAGCTTTTCCGCAAACCTCTCCTTCTCTTCTCTCCAGCTCTTATTTCTCAGTTGATATGGTGCCATGGTCATGACAATGACGACATGCTTTCCCGTCGGTGCCAGGCTGGTGTCAACAAAAGTAGGGATGGCAATACCAAAGCAGGGGATGGCTGTTTCGCCTTTCAGCAGAAGCTCCCATTCCTTTGTGTTGTCGTAGCTTTCATACACTATGGTCTCTGGGGCATCGAAACCTGTGGATCGAGGGTCCATGTCAATGCCCAGATAAACGTAAAAGGCTGATAGACTGATTTGAAGTCGGTTCAACGAAGCAACAAAACCGCGGGGCAGGTTCTTTTCGCCCACCAAGTTGAGGAAAGTGGCTCTGGCTGCTATATTAGAGACAACCCGCCCTGCTCGAATCCGTTTCCCCTTTCTCGTTTCGATGCCTGCGGCTTTACCGTTTTCCAGAATAATCTTATCCACGAGGGTTTTGTACTCTATCTCACCGCCATGGCTCTTGAGGACTCGGACAAGGGTGTCCGGCACCGCCTGAATCCCTCCCACAGGGTAGAAATAGCCTCTTAGTTGCTCGGTGACCAGTAGCGCGGCGTAATCCACCGCCGAGCTTCTCCACATGGGATACCAGAGGTGCCAGTTGGCATAGGCAATAGCCTTCAGTCTTTTGTCTTTAATGTGCTCATCGACTAAATCCTGAAAAGACTTATCTCGGTATTTTGCCAGCAGGGGCGAAAGCTGCGGCAGCCTCTTGACATCGTCATACATTGATTTCATGGTATCGAATAGACTTGTTATCCCTTTGCTCTCTTGGGGAAACAACCCCTTCAGCTTTTGGGGAAGGTATTCCACATTGTGGCTGCTATCCAGCGTCAGGTCGGGAAAGACAAAGCGCTGAAACTGCTCCTTGAACTCAAATTCGTTCTCTATTTCCAGAGCAGAGAGGACCCGCTGGAAAGCCCCGCTCTCCTTGCCTCCTGTCAGGTGCAGGACTCCGGCATCGAACTTAAACCCCTTTCTGGAGAAGGACGTGCAGCAGCCTCCAGGCACGAAGTGCTGCTCGAAAACCTTCACCTTCCTGCCCTGCTTCGCCAGATAGGCTGCACAGGTTAAGCCTCCAATACCCGCCCCTATCACCACTACATCGTATTCTTCATCAAAATGTCTATTTTGCTTTGACACTTCAGCTCCCTCATGTGTTTAGCTTAGATTTTCTGCCCTGCTAGGAATCCCGAAGCCACAGCTTCCATAAGCTTGCCGGGTTCGCTGCAATCACCCACAAGATAAAGCTCGGGGGCCTTTCCTTTCAACGCCTGAGCAAGGCCGGTATCGGGTGTTATCCCCACCTTCACCACCGTATCAGCCTCGATGAATTCCGTTGCACCAGAGTGGCTTATCTGCACTCCTTTGTCGGTTATCTCCGTTACCTTGGCATCTCTGAACATCCTGGCCCCGGCCTCTTTTAGCTTTTTCAGGAATACCCATCTGTGGGTGATTTCGATGTCGGAGCCCAGTCGCTTGGACTCCTCCACTATGGTCACCTTTTTCCCTCGCTCCGCCAGCGTTTCCCCAAGCTCGCACCCTGCGAAGTTACCGCCTACTACCACAACGCGTTTCCCGAAGGGGAAGTTGAATCTCAAAAGCCATCTTAAGGCCGAGGGATCATAAAAGTACTTTACAAAAAGGGCAGCCATGTAAGAGACGGTCCTCTTAGATAAGCCGCCTTTTCTCACGGAGTGACCGCCGAAAACCGCTTGCACATCTCCCCGGTCAAGTACGATGTTGCTGTTGCTGCCAGGCACATTAATTGGAGAAGGGGCACCGCCCATTGCCAGTACAATCGCATCCGGCTTGACTTTGTCAACTAGCTCGGGTGTGACCCTAGTATTCAGCCTGACCTCGATGGGGAGCTTCTTGATTTCTCTGCTCATGTAGTCGAGTGCCGGCTTCATGCGTCTGTTTGTTATCGATGCCAGCAGCAATGCTCCTCCCGGTCTTGAATTCCGGTCGCACAGCATGACCTTGTGCCCTCTAAGAGACGCTATTCGTGCTGCCTCCATCCCGCCTGGTCCCGCACCTACAATAAGCACCCTCTTGCTTTTAGCTGCTGCCGTTTCCAAGGGGTATTCTGCCTCTCTACCCATCCTGGCGTTAACACTGCAATGAACAGGCGGGCTATCCACTCCCGAGATACAGCGGCAGCAGTTTATACAGGGCCTGATATCCTTTAGACGACCCTCTAGTGCCTTTTTCGGCATATCCGGGTCAGCAACCACCGCTCGCGCCATATACACCAGGTCTGCCTTACCTTGAGCCAGGACTCGCTCCGCAACCAGAGGGTCTTGAATCTGGGTGCCTGCTGCTACAGGTATGTTGACTGCTTTTTTGACCCCCTCAGCGAAATGAACCCATGCCCCTTGTGGTACCCACATCTGTATTATGGGAACAGTAGCATAGTGCCAGCCGGACATCACATCTATCTCAGCTACTCCCGCCTTTTCCAACATTCGAGCCATCTGCTTAGTATCTTCAAGGTCATATCCCTTCGGCTCCATCAAATCAGCGCCGCTGACCCTGCAGGTGATGGGATAGCCCTTGCCCGTTTTGCCCTGGATGTTTTCGATGATTTCCAGCAGGAATCTCATTCTGTTTTCCAGACTGCCGCCGTATCGGTCTGTTCGTTCGTTAGTTATGGGAGACAGAAACTGAGATACCGTATAGCTGACCGAGGCTATAACCTCGACAGCATCGAAGCCTGCCTGCTCGGCTCTGCGGGCTCCATCCCCAAAAGCCTCGACCACTTGACGAATCTCTTCAATTGAGAGGGCTTTGGGCATGGTTGCCTCATAGGGTCCACCCAGACGAAAGGCGGTGCCTGGTTTCCCGGTGGGTGTGATGCCCGATGGGCTGATTAACTGAACCGGTCCATCTCCGAATGCCCAACTGTAACCCACGCCCATCTGGGCATAGACCTTTGCTTCATTGGCGTGGATTACATCAACCAGCTCTTTAAGTCCGGGGATGAAGCGGTCATGGTATATCCCGTACAAAGGCCCTTTCATCAACCGGGTGGCGGTGCAGCTTATGCCGATGAGCGCTACCCCGCCCCTGGCCCGCTCGGCATAGCAAGCCTTTGTTTGCTCGCACACCGAGCCATCTTCGCTCAATGCTATGCCCATAGCAGGCAGCTTTATCCTGTTTTTCAGCTCCATGTTCCCGATTTTGATTGGCTCGAACAGCTTAATCAGTTTCATGACCAGTGTCTCCTTCTTCTGGTAGAATAATTTAATGCACCTGGTAGCATGATGTCAAACCTCGCGCCTTACTGCGGAGTGATGAAATCAGACTCATAGCCGTTGACATGGAGAGGGTGATAATATACCATTTTAAAGGTTGTGGTTAATCAACTCGTTCAAGAGAGAAGCGGAAGCAGGGCGTCCCCGCTTTTTTAGTGAGAAATAGTTACAAATACTATCCCCATCCGGGGGGAATAGAGAGGGTAGATGCTATGGTAGGGATAACTTCATATGGCGCTTACATACCCTTGCTGAGAATAAGCCGCAAGCTCATTTCCTCCGCTACAGGGTGGTTGGGTTCGGCAAGCGCTTTGCCGGGGGAAAAAGCGGTAGCCAATTACGATGAGGATTGCCTCACCATGGCTGTAGCCGCTGCGGTAGACTGCCTGAGAGGGATTGAGCGCGAGAAGGTGGATGACTTATATTTTGCCACCACCACTTCGCCGTACAAAGAGAGACAGGGCGCAGGCATAGTCGCCACCGCCCTCGACCTCCGTTCCGATATCAGGACCGCCGACTTCAGCAACTCTGTTAAGGCTGGAACCACTGCCCTTCTTTTCGCATTAGACGCTGCCAAAGCTGGTTCAGCGAAGAATGTTGTCGTTTGCGCCTCAGATTGCCGCGTGGGCAAGGCTGGCAGCAATCAGGAGCAATCCTGCGGCGATGGTGCGGCTGCTATCTTAGTAGGAGAGGGCAAGGTTATCGCCACCATCGAGGGCTCCTACTCAGTTTCCTATGATTTCGTAGATTACTGGAGGACGGAGGCAGACAGGTTCGACCGTGCCTGGGAGGACAGGTGGATTCGGGATATAGGCTACAGCAGGTTCATCCCCGAGGCTATCTCCGGGCTGCTGAAGAAGTACAAGCTGAACATCAAGGATTTCGCCAGGGTGATTTACCCCAGCCTCTACCCCAGAGAGCACGCAGCCATAGGGAAAAAGCTAGGCGCAGAGCCTAATCAAATCCAGGAGCAGCTTTTCACCACGGTGGGCGATACCGGAACTGCCTACCCTCTTATGATGCTTGTGGCAGCGCTCGAGGAAGCCAAGCCCGGCGATAAAATACTCGTCGCCAGCTACGGGAACGGCAGCGACGCCTTGTTCCTCCATGTAACTGAGGAGATAGAGAAGGTAAAAGAGCACAGGAGAGGCATCAAGAAACACCTGGCTCCCAGGAAAGACCTGACCAGCTACGAGAAATATGCCACCTTCCGCGACATCCTAACTGTGGATATAGGGCGCCGCGGTGAAGATGTGGGTCCCACCCAGCTATCCACACTGTGGAGGGAACGCCGCATGGTTCTGGGGGGCTGCGGGTCTAAGTGCAAGCGCTGCGGCACACCTCACTACCCACGCCAGGTGGTGTGCGCCAACCCGAAGTGCGAGGCTGTCAATGAAATGGAGAGCTATCGCTTCTCAGACAAGAAAGGACATCTGTTCACCTACACCAGCGATTCCCTGGCTCCCAGCTTCAGCCCGCCTGCAATCTACGGCATTGTAACCTTTGAGGGCGGCGGCAGGTACAACTTCGACCTCACCGACTGCGACCTCGAGTCGCTCAAGGTGGGGATACCGGTGGAGATGACCTTCCGCAGGAAGTACCGCGATGCGGTGCGGGGAATCCACGGCTATTTCTGGAAAGCAACTCTACCCAGGGCTTAACTGGATTTATAACTTAGAAGATTCGCTTTAAAAAGGGGGCAACATGGCTGACGGAATAAAGGACAAAGTTGCAATCATAGGTATGGGATGCACCACCTTTGGAGAGCACTTCGACAAAAGTGCCGAGGAGCTTATTGTCGAGGCTTGCATGGAAGCCATTCAGGATGCCGGTATCAATAAGAAAGAAATTGGGGCAGCCTGGTCGGGCACCTGCTACGAAGAGACCAGTATCGGTAAATCCGCCATCACCCTGTCTGTGGCTTTGAAACTGCCCTTCGTCGGCTCGACCAGGGTAGAGAACTGGTGCGCCACCGGGACAGAGGCTCTGCGGGGTGCCAGCTATGCGGTAGCCTCAGGAGCTTACGATATCTGTTTGGCGTGCGGTGTGGAGAAGCTCAAGGATACCGGTTACGGCGGTCTTCCCCAAAACGAGGTGCAATGGGGCACGGTGCGCAGGCTCGTTGATTCCAACCAAACCGCACCGGGTATGTTCGCCATGCTGGCAACGAGATACTTCGCCAGATACGGCATCGCCCCTGATGAAGGCAAGAGGATGCTTGCCATGATATCAGCCAAGAGCCATCGCAACGGCGCGCTTAACCCCAAGGCTCACTTGCGGAGAGAAGTGACTGTCGAGCAGATAGTTAACGCTCCTATCATCGCTTGGCCTCTAGGCTTGTTCGACTGTTGTGGGGTAAGCGATGGGTCGGCCGCAGCCATCGTCTGTAGAGCCGATTTGGCTAAGAAATACAGACCTGACCCAGTCTATATCAAGTCCCTCCAGATTGCCGCAAGCTCAGGCGTGGAGATGCTGTACGATGACGACTGGACTCACGTTGAGTCCACCACTCATGCTGCTGTTAGAGCCTACGAGGAAGCAGGAATAAAGAACGCTCGCGAAGAGGTGAGCATGGCCGAGGTTCACGATTGTTTCTCTATAACCGAGGCTGTTACCATGGAAGACCTCCAGTTCAGTGGCAGGGGGAAAGTGAAACAGGATATAGAGTCCGGGTTCTTTGAGCTAAAGGGTGGGCTGCCTGTGCAGCCCGATGGCGGGTTGAAATCCTTTGGGCACCCCGTGGGTGCGTCCGGCCTGCGCATGGTATATGAGATGTACAAGCAGCTTCAGGGGAAGGCCGGGCCTAGGCAAATCAAGAACCCGAAGTTTGGCTTAACTCACAACCTGGGCGGCGTACCTTCGGTGAATGTGGTTAGCATCGCTATCGTAGGCCTTTAGGTTTGAAGGGCTACCAGGCAGTTGTCCCTCCGTCGAGGCAGAGGATTTGCCCGGTTATATAGCTTGAGGCCTCTGAGGCCAAGAATACGACTGCTCCTCTGATCTCATCAGGTCTCCCTATTCTACCCAGGGGGGTCCACCGTTTAATGTTTTCTCCTGTCCTTGCTATCAATGCATCGGTCAGACGGGTAGATAGGAAGGATGGAGCAATTACGTTGACGCGGATATTGTGGGGGCCCCATTCCACTGCCAGTTGTTTTGTCATGATGTTTATCGCTGCCTTGCTTGCCTGATAGCTTATGAATTGACCTGATTTGGGGTCTATTGCGGAGACCCCAACGGCAGATGAAATATTTATGATATTGCCATACTTCTGCCTTATCATCTCCCTGCCCACTTCCTGGCAGCAGATAAAAGTGCCCCTGGCATTGATGTTCATAACGTAGTCCCATTTGTCAAGAGTCATTTGCTCAGGGGGCGCAGCCCAAACCACGCCGGCATTGTTCACCAGAATATCTATTTTCTGCCATTTCTCCAGAGTTTTAGCCACCATCTTTTTAACGCCCTCTACCTCGCTGACATCGGCAGCCACAGAGAGACATTCGATACCCATGCCCTCCAATTCCTTCTGTGCCGAGGTGAGCCACTCCTCACGGCGCGCTGTTATGGCCACCTTGGCTCCAGCCTCGCCCAAGGCGATGGCTATCTCCTTGCCCAGACCCCGCGAACCTCCGGTAACTATTGCCACCTTGCCTTTCAGGTCGAACAAATCTCTAACGTTCATTTGTACCCCCTCAGGAAAAGATTAGTCTTTGATGCCAGCAAGGCGTTTGACTACCTTCTTCCTCTCCTCGAAGTTATAGTTGGACAGGATGGCGATGGTCTCCATGACAGGCGAGCCTCCGCCATGCACATCCGCCACCTGCCAGACCCCAGCCCAGGAGGAGGAAAGATAATCAGCGAGCGTGCGTTGCAATCTGTGCATGTTCTCAGCGGATACCTTGGGATTTCTCATGGTGTACTTCTTTATGAAGGGCCCCATCTTGCGGTCGTAGTAGTCCTCTTCGAAAGGCATGGTTACAGGGAAACCTCCAGCCACGTCGGCGACCATGCCCCAGGAGTCGTAGGTGTTCTCTCCGGCGAGACGCCGCCCCACGTTGGCATATATAGCGTTCGGAACCTGTGTGCCCGACGATGACTTCGTGGACTCTATGGCAGCAGCTATGCCAGCGGCATAGATAAGCTCGGCTATGCCAGCCAGATGAGCCAGCTTCTCGCGGATGTGCGACTTATCTGCCACTCCGTAGTACTCAGCGGTGAGGGCTATCAAGCCCATGACAACGTCCTCCACCGCAGGCTTGCAGCCGCAGTAGCTGTGCCTGTGAGAGGTGGCAAAGGCAAGCGCCGCCCTGCCGCCGAACTCGTGCTCTCCGCACATAAACACCCTGTCCCAGGGGACGAAAGTATCATCGAAGATAACCAGGGCATCCGAGCTTCCGTAGGTATTCAATGGTGCCTTCAGCCGCTTCCTCTCGCGAGGAGCGCTGGCTCGATTGATGATGTGGACGTTATCCGAATCGGCGGGGACGGCGAAAGCCACCGCCCACTGCTTTTCCTCCGCAGTCAGCGTTCTGGTAGGAAGCACTATCAGCTCATCGCAATAGGATGCCATGGTGATGTCCTGTTTGGCTCCCCTGACAATGATGCCGTCCTTGGTCTTCTTCACCACCCGCACATACATGTCAGGGTCCACCTGCTCATGAGGACGTTTGCTTCTATCTCCCTTGGCGTCGGTCTGAACTGCCGCGCCTATCAGGTCTTTCCTCTGATAGTTCTTTATGTACTCGAGAAAGCGCTGGTAATACTCTGTGTTATGAGCGTCGTCTATCTCCTTGGTGACTACGGAGAGGGCGTTTATAGTGTCCGTTCCCATGCACCGCTGGATGCAGAAACCCGACAGACGCGTGCCCGTGCGAATCATCTTCTGTTTATTGAGGAGGTCTTCAACGCTGTCGCTGACATTGCAGAAGCGATTTATCTTCCTCTTGGTGTACTGGGAGGTGGTGGTGAACAGCTCTTTGTTCTGAGGGTCGCCAGCCATATCGAAGGTTATGCGCATCACATTGATGCCGGGGATAATGCGGGGGTCGTCCCGCTTGACAAGCTTCCCGCCCATATAAACATTCTGCCTCATTTTCCGCAGGTCTTCTAAATACTGCTGGGAAGTCCTCATATGTACCCCCTATATTTGAGGTTGTGTATCAACTTCTCCTCAACCCCCTCGTTCCCCCAATCTTGGGGGAAGTTAGAATTTGGGTGATACCACCAAACCCCCACCAGAAGGGTTTTACCCCTCTGGCCTCCCCAGTTACTAAACAACCTCTATGTTTCGTGCTTGACTATGCTTTATGCACCTGCGCTAGCGAGCGATAAACGTTTGATATGCCTTTGCCACCACATCGCCGCTCTGGTTTACATAGGTGGTCTCGAAGTTGCAGATAATCATGGAGCCGCTTTTGCCTTCCTTCTCTGACAACCCTGTAACCTTGTGGTTGGCTATTACAACATCGCCCGCCCGTATTGGCAGGAAGACATCATAGGATATACCACCATCGAGAATTCGAGGAAAACCGCCCCTGGCTAGGGCTGCCTGCAGCTCACCCACTATGTCAGCCAACCCTGTGCAAGAACAGGGCTTCTTGGTGGGCCAGCCGAAGAAGCCCGGCGGGGCGATGACGCTACCATAGCGTGATTTCCTGGCATACTCCTCATCACTATAAAGGGGGTTATCATTCCCCACAGCATCAGCGTATCTTCTTATCGCACCCTTCTCGACATGCCTGATTATAGGCGGCTCAGCTCTGCCAATGAACTGCCTTGCCTCTTCCGGAATCATGAACTGCCTCCTCAGGTATTCCGCTGGATTTAGAAAAAGTCTTGTGCGGTTCACAACTTAACAAAGACTGTTGCCCCACTTTGCGCAGGTGCGCAGCCAGTCAAAATAATAGTCTTAACTCGAGGATTTTGTCAAACTATGCCCAAGATGGGGCGAGAAGCATTCCATCCGTCGACGCCCCCAAATTTCGGGGGTTCCCGAGCACTTGCCCCACGGCTGTTGACAGTTGGCTTCGACCTTGGTAAAATTCTTAAGGTCTTCGTTTCCCCCCCAGGGGAGGTGTCCGTATGCCCCTCGGCACTCGCAAGCGAGATTGAGCTAAGGAAGAACCGAATCTGAAAGAAAGAAAGGAGTATATGCCCACGGAAAGCAAGGTTGGGAAGCTAAGCGACATAACGAAAATCATCAAAAACGGAGATAAAATTGCCATCGGGGGGGCTTGGTTGGGAAACCATCCGATGGCAATAATTCGTCAAATCATCCGCTCCGGAATAAAAGACCTCACAGCCATTACCGTTGTGAGCAGCATAGACATCGATATGCTCATAGGTGCTGGCTGCCTGAAGCGGCTGATGTTCTCTTTCGTGAGTATGGAGGCTTTTGGACTGGCGCCCAACTTCCGCAGAGCGATTGAGAAAGAGGGATTGCCGTACGATGAAATCACAGGTCTGGCAGTAATCATAGGTCTGGAGGCAGGCGGCAGAAACGTCCCCTTCCTCCCCTACCGGGGCCCCTTCGGCTCCGACCTCGTGAAACAAAGACCGGAATTCTACAAAGTAATAAAGTGCCCCTTCACCGGCGAGGACCTGATAGCTGCGGCTGCTATTACCCCCGATGTGGCTATCATTCACGCAACGCGGGCTGACCATGCCGGCACTATCCAGATGGAGGGAACCTCAGCAACCGATATCGAAATGATGAGAGCTGCCAAAAAGAGGATTGTATCGGTTGAGGAGATAGTCTCCACCGAAGAGATACGTAGGAGCCCGGCGAAGTCCAAGGTGCCCAGATTCCAGGTTGATCTGGTCATCGAAGCCCCCCTGGGCGCGCACCCCACATCCTGCGTACCCCAATACGTATTCGACCCCTGGCACATGATGAAATATATGGAGATGGCAGCCACCCCCGATACATTCAAACAGTATCTCAATGACTTCGTAATGAAACCGGAATGGGAATACCTGGAAGCCATAGGCGGCATGAAGCAGGCTTCAATCCTCCGCAGACTAGCAAGGGAGGTTAAATTCCTAGATTAACTAGGAGGTAGAATACTATGAAACATTATGCAGATGATTACAGCGTCGGCGAATTAATGTGCGTCACCCTGTCCAAGGAAATCGAGGATGGTGACGTGGTGCTTCTCGGCTCCTTCACCCCTCTTGCTTACGCAAGTTACATCCTGGCGAAAATCACGCATGCCCCCAACATAACCCTGCTCGCATATGCCGCAGTTGACCCCAGACCGTTCCAGTTGTCGTTCACCCGAGCGGAAGCAGCAGCAACAAGAGGCGCTGCCCTGCTGTGGACAATGCTCGAAGACCTCAACTCCGTCCACCTCAAGGGGCGAGGTGATGTCGAGGCTATATCGAGCATCCAGGCAGACCAGTATGGGAATATCAACCTCTCCGTAGTCGGCGAGTACGACAAGCCCAAGCTGCGCGGTCCCGGCGGAGCAGGCGCTCCCGAAGTGATAAAGATGCACCGCAAGATGATTGGCTACTTCACCAGCCACTCCAAGATGACCTTCGTCCCCAAGGTTGACTTCATAACAGGCACCCGATACGTGATAGACCCCGAAGATAGAATCAAATCCGGCTACCGCCCCGGACCCATAAGATATATCACCAACCTCGCCGTTATCGCCAAAGAGAAGAAAGACAAGCCATTCAAGATAGAGTCTGTGCACCCCGGCGTGAAGGTTGAGGATGTCATCAACAACACCGGCTTCGAGCTTGAAGTCCCTGCTCCTGTAAAGGAAACCGAGAAGCCGACCAAAGACGAGGTAAAGCTCATCAGAGAGCAGGTTGACCCCTACGGCACCATAGCCTTCGACTTCAAGCCCGGCAAGGAGAGACTGGGTTATCTCAAGAGCATCCTGCAGAAGGAGCTTGAGTCTATCGGCTACGCATAAGTAGCCTTTTAAATTGACAACAAACTTAAGGAGAAAGGGGAATAATCCATGAATTTCGAGACCATACTGCTCGAAAAGAAAGATGGCATTGCAATCATCTACTTCAACCGCCCTGATAAGATGAACGCCGCCAGCCCCCAGGTGTTTAAAGACCTGGACGCAGCCCTGACCGACATCGAGCAAGACGACAGTATCAGAGTGGTCATACTCACCGGCAAAGGCGACGCCTTCAGCGCCGGTGCCGATGTAGGCAAGTTCGAGTTCGATAAAATAATCAAAGGCGTGGAGTTCATCGAGAATGTGGCAAAGCCGTTCCTGCATTTCGAGTACCTGCCTAAGCCAGTTATCGCCGCCGTCAACGGGTACGCATTCGGGTTCGGCACTGGTATCACCCTGGCTTGCGACATCGTCATCGCTTCCGAAAAAGCTAAATTCGGAACCAAGGAGGTCAACTGGGGGCAGATACCCATAGAGACGCTGCTTCGCGGCGCCGAGCACATGGGCAAGCGCACCATTTCATACATGACTCTAACCGGTGCTA
>CAYHAX010000188.1:0-2197 GCA_964354695.1 uncultured Dehalococcoidia bacterium | reverse complement strand
TCTATGCCGAGGCTTCGGCTTTGGGATATGACCCGAGTATTTTGATGAAGCTGGTTGTTTTCTTGAGGTCTTCCAGAGCCTGTTTGCAGATGTCATCCTCTAAGTGCCCCTCGAAATCAACGTAGAAGATATATTCCCAGGGCTTGTCTTTGCTCGGTCTGGATTCCAATTTGGTCAGGTTTATGCCCCTGGTGGAGAATGCGCCAAGACAGTTATAGAGGGCGCCGGGGATGTTCTTGGTGGCGAATATGATTGAGTTCTTGGTCTTTTTGGCGTGTTTTGCTTTCTTCTTGGAGATGGCGAAGAACTTGGTGTAGTTGCCTTTGATGGTCTGGATATTCTCGGCGAGTACCTGCATATGGTAAATCTGGGCGACCCTCTTGCTGGCAACGGCGGCGCAGTTTGTCAGTTTTTTTTCGCTGATTAGCTTGGCGCTGCCGGCGGTATCGTAGGAGGGCACGATTTCGGCGCCCAGCTTGCTCAGGAATTGCTCGCATTGAGCCAGAGCCTGGGGGTGTGAGTAAACCGTCTTTATGCTGTCCAGGGTCTCGCCGGGAAGCGCCATGAGGCAATGGTTGACGCGGAGGTCCAGCTCGCCGCAGATGTTGAGGTCGTATTTCAGCAGGAGGTCGTAGGTCTCGTTTATGCTGCCCGCCTGGGAGTTCTCGATGGGGACGACTCCGAACTCCGCATTGTCCTTGGTAACTGCTTCGAAGACGTGTTTCAGGGAGCGGCAGGGTGCAGGCTCAGCGTCGCTGAAGAATTTCAATACGGCGTCTTCGCTGAAGGCGCCTCTCTCGCCCTGAAAAGCGACCCTGGTCATTTTTAACCTCTATTTGCTGAGTATGGAACGTATTGCCTCTTCGTTCTCAGCCTGCGTTATCGCTACCACCTCGTCTTCGGCTGCGATAACGATGTCTTCACTGGGTATCTGGGGTCCTTTGGTCTTGTTGACGACCAGCAGAACGGCGCTGCCCTTAGGCAGTTGGAAAGAACGAAGTTTTTTCCCTATTACCTTCGAGCCAGGTGGGATTTTCACTTCAATGACCTCGAGGTTCCCGCTCTTCAGTTTGAGGAGGGGGATGAGAGGATGCGAAGGTAATTCCTGTTCTATGTGAGCCAGGATTAGTTCTGTGCTGCAGACTGTTACGTCAACGCCCAGGATTTTGAAGATATTTTTGTTTCGAGGGTTTGTGAGACGTGCGATAGTTCGGGGAACATTGAACCTGTGTTTGGCTACCTGGCAGGCTACCAGGTTGCGCGCGTCGTCGTCGGTGACGGCGACCAGCATATCGGCTCTGGCGGTTCCCACGGTCTGTAGGGTTGCTGCTTCACAACCGTCGCCGCGCAGAACTACACTGCCCAGTTCATCGGCTAGTTTTTCGCTTCTGGCAGCATTCTGCTCCAGGATGAGCACTTCTTGCCCATCGGTGAGCAGTATTTTGGCTAGGTGATAGCCGACCTCGCCGCCTCCAACAATAACGATATACATGTTTCTAGTCCTGGATTTGTTCCCTCAACAGTTTTGCCACCACTTTAGTGGGGCTGACAGTCTTTAATCCCAGATTGCGGTACATATCCTCACGTATTGGGTCGTAGATTCGGCAGACAACCTGAGGCACGCGGTAGATGTGTTTAGCTATTTGACATGCCATCACGTTGCGGTTGTCGCCTTGGGTTACAGCTAAAAATACATGTGTCTGCTCTATTCCTGCCTTCTTCAGCAAATCCTCGTCTAGCCCACTGCCTACTATAGCTGAGCCTTTGTATGTAGGCGGGAGTTTCTTGAAGCTGAAGGAGTCGACATCAATCATGGTGACTTTATGCCCTTCGGCATCCAGCATTGTCGCCAACTGAGCGCCCACTCGGCTGCAGCCCATTATAATCACATTCATGCTCGCTTGGTATCCTCCTCAGGAATCGGCTCTCGGCAGATCAATACCCAGCATGGTGCATGTTTGAGCACGTATGGCATGGTGCTTCCCAGACTGAATTCTCCGAACTTTTGCTTGTAGCTTACGCCGATTATTATCATATCAACGCCGCGCTCTATTGCTTCATCGACTACTGCTGGTCCTATTTCACGTGCCTGGAGCATGTCGGTTTCGATTTTGTAGTCCTGGTCTTTTGCGATGCACTCTGCCTGGTCGAGGACAAATTCTCCTTTTTCGATCTCCGGTCTGACCTCGGCGTCAAG
>CAYHAX010000187.1:0-3550 GCA_964354695.1 uncultured Dehalococcoidia bacterium | reverse complement strand
TTCACTACCATAGGTATGTTGGGGATACCCGGTGACAAGGTCAGGCTCCACACCCATCTCCATGTAAGGGAGGATAACCTGTCTCTTTATGGCTTCGGCTCGGTGGAGGAGCTGAGGCTGTTCGAGATGCTGATTAACGTGTCTGGGGTTGGTCCGAGGACCGCTCTCTCTTTGCTTGCGGTTCTCAGCCCGGAAAAAGTTGAGCTAGCCATCGCCCGAAACGATGTCGATATGCTCAGCTCGGTGCCGGGTATAGGCAAGAAGACGGCGGCTCGGCTTGTCCTTGAACTTAAGGGCAAGTTCGAGGGGGTGGGGTTGGTTGCTCGTGTCCAGCATGAGGACGTTAAAGCGGCATTGATAGGTTTGGGTTATTCGGCAGCGGAGGCAAACTCTGCGATTGTTTTACTACCTGATACCCAGGATTTGTCTCTTGAGGATAAGATAAAGCTCGCCCTGCAGCACTTCGCCAGAAGTGTCTAGAAGTATCTTTCCAAGAAATCATGTACCCATTCAAGCGTCCAGGCGCCAGCCAAGGCAACGAGTATACTCTTCGGAGTTTTCCCGAGAAAGCATACGGTGAGGAACTTCCAGAGGGGGTATCTCAGAACACCAGCAGCGGCTCCTGCTAAATCGAAGATCGGATTGGGCACGAAGGCGAGTACAAAGATGACGATTGAGCCCCTTCGTTTCATCCAACGCTCCATACGTAAGTAGGTCTTGTTGTTCTTGAGCACAATTTGGCCACTGTAGCCCGCCATGTATCCAGTGATTTCTCCTAATGCCGAGCCTGCTCCTGCTGCTATACCTATTAAGAAAGGATTATAAGCATCGCCAAGGGCGAAGATCAATGCTAAACCAGGTATGGGAAGGATTATGGTGGCGCTGCTGACGAGGCTGATGAGAAAAGCACCCAGGTAGCCGTAGCCCTGGAGGTTTGACACCCGGTCTCGGAATACGAATATACCAGCGGTTACAGCCAGTACGATTACGATAAGTAAGATGCGTGTATATTGCTCTCGAGACAGGAAGAGCCTTTTGGGGGCTTTAGCTTTCTTATCGGTTTCGCCACCTGTGGTGTCGATGGTAGGGTCGTCTTTCCCCATTCGAGGGTTACTCATTACCTATGCAACTGAAGGAGGCGACCAGGTCGCCTGGCTCCACCTTCATTACACTTACACCCTGGGTATCTCTGCCCAAGATGGGGATGCCATCAATGGTGGTGCGGATTACTATCCCTTTGATGGATATGAGCATTAGCCCCTGGTGGGGGTAAACAAGGGATGCTGCTATAACCTTGCCTGTCTTGGGCACCACCTTGAAGGTGTGCACACCGCTGCCGCCGCGTGCTTGAAGCGGGTAGGCATCAAGGGGAGTGCGTTTGCCGTAGCCATTGGCGCTGAGCACGAAGATACAAGCCTTGGGGTCAACGGTTTCCATGGCGACCAAGCGGTCTCCTGCGATAAGGCGGATGCCTCGTACGCCCCCGCTGGTTCTGGAGGCGTTTCGCAGGTCGGGTACCGCAAATTTAATCGATTGTCCTTTCTCTGTTATCAGGATGATTTGGTCATCCGCACCAGCTAGTCTGGCTGAAATCAGCTCGTCGCTTTGTTCCAGGTCCATAGCTATAAGCCCGCTTGAGCGCACGGATGAGAATTCGGAGAGGCTGGTTTTCTTTACCTCGCCTTTGCTGGTGGCGAATATGAGGAACTTATCATCTAAAAAGGTAGCTATTGCTATGATTGCAGTAACTCGCTCTTTGGGGTCCATGGAGAGCAGGTTGACGACGGGCATCCCCTTGGCAGTCCTGGAACTCTCCCTGGGTATGTCGTAGCATTTGAGCTTAAAGACCCGTCCCCGGTCGGTAAAGAACAGCAGATAGTTGTGGGTGCTGGTTATGAGCAATTGGCGGACGGTGTCTGCTTCCCGCGTCTCCATACCGATGATGCCCTTGCCTCCACGATGCTGTTGGCGGTAGGTGTCTGTGGCTACCCTCTTTATGTAGCCCCTGTTGCTTATGGTGACCACCATCGGCTGTTTGGGGATGAGGTCTTCCTCGCTGAAGTCCTTCATCTCCTCATCACTGATCTCGGTGCGCCTGGGGTCTCCATATTTATTCTTAAGCTCGGCTACTTCGTCTTTGATTAAGAAGTCGATCTTTTTGGGATTCGCCAGGAGGTCTTCGAGGTAGGCTATTGTTTTCAACACCTCGGTGTATTCATCGAGGATTTTTTTGCGCTCCAAAGCTGCCAAGCGGCGCAGTTGCATATCGAGGATAGCTTGTGCTTGAAGCTGTGAGAGCCCGAATTTCTTCATGAGGTTTTCGCGGGCTGACTCCGCGGTCTGAGAGCGTCGGATGGTGGCGATTACCTCGTCGAGGTTGTCGAGGGCAATTTTGAAGCCTTCGAGGATGTGGGCGCGCTCCTTAGCTTTTTCGAGGTCGAATTTCGACCTGCGCACTATAATCTGCCTGCGGAAGTCTATGTAGTAAAGTAGCGCACCTTTGAGGGTGACTACCTTGGGTTGTCCATCTACCAGAGCCAGCATATTGGCGAAGAATGACGAGCGCATAGCGGTATGCTTGTAGAGGTTGTTGAGTATTTGCTGCGGGTGCCCCTCACGTTTCAGTTCGATGACAAGGCGCATACCTTCTCTATCGGATTCATCGCGGATTTCGGAGATGCCATCTATTCTCTTGTTTTTGACCAGCTCGGCGATTCTCTCTACGAGGGCTGCTTTGTTGGTCTGATAAGGCAGCTCGGTAACGACTATCTGGTATCTTCCGCTCTTGGCGGTCTCTTCGATGTGCGCCTTGGCTGTGATTATCATTCTGCCGTGTCCGGTGCTGTAGGCGCTCTTAATCCCCTCTCGTCCCTCGAGGATGCCGCCTGTGGGGAAATCGGGAGCTGGTATAAGCTTGATGAGGTCGTCAATTGTGGCATCGGGATTGTCGATAAGGTGGCAGATGCCATCGCAAAGCTCGCTGAGGTTGTGCGGGGGTATATTGGTTGCCATGCCTACGGCTATGCCGGAGGCGCCGTTAAGGAGCAAATTGGGCAAGCGCGAGGGGAGAACCACCGGCTCTTTGAGGCTGCCATCGAAGTTGGGGGTGAAGTCTACGGTGTCCTTTTCGATGTCAGAGAGCATTTCCTCCGCTATGCGGGCGAGGCGAGCCTCGGTGTATCTCATCGCTGCCGGAGGGTCGTTATCTATGCTGCCGAAGTTGCCCTGTCCATCGACCAGCTCGTATCTCATGGAGAAGTCCTGAGCCATGCGCACCATGGCATCGTAGACTGCGGTATCTCCATGGGGATGGTATTTGCCCAGCACCTCACCGACTATACGGGCGCTTTTCTTGTAGGCGGTGTTGTAGTGCAGCCCCATGTCGTTCAGGGCATAGAGTATTCTTCGTTGAACTGGCTTTAAGCCGTCTCGGGCATCAGGCAGGGCGCGGGAGATGATGACGCTCATGGCATAGTCCAGATAGGAGCTTCTCATCTCGTCTTCGATTTTTACGGATTTAACAGTTCCGATATCCATGCCTTCTGTGCCT
>CAYHAX010000186.1:0-3434 GCA_964354695.1 uncultured Dehalococcoidia bacterium | reverse complement strand
GTCGCTGGCATGAATTGCGGAGAGAATCATCATGCGCTGTGGTGTCAGGCGGTAGCCCTGTTCTCGTAGAGTCTCGGTACAACTCATGATTCGCCCTTCTGTAGTATATAATAACAGGTTTTCGGGCTTATTGCAACTAGTTGCAATAAGCCCGAAAAGGGCGAACGGGGGACGGGTTAGTGAAGTAATGCCGTGTGGAGAGAACTGGCTAGCTGCGTCGGGGTCTGAGGCGCTCTTCGCTGCCCATGAAGATGGTTACGGGTCCGCTGTTGTGTATCTCGACCAGCATATTTTGGCGGAAGCGTCCGGTTTGCACTTCGAGTCCGGCGGCTTGCAGAAACTGGACGAATTTGTCGATAAGAGGCTCCGCTTCCTCCGGAGGGGCAGCATCGGTGAAGCTGGGGCGGCGTCCTTTGCGGGTATCTGCGAGGAGAGTGAACTGACTGACGACCAGAATTTCGCCCTGGGTGTCGAGTGCGGAGAGGTTGAACTTATCCGCCTCGTCGGAGAAGATGCGCAGGTTGGCTATCTTGTCAGCGAGATACTGGGCATCTTGTTCGGAGTCACCTTTGCCGACGCCGATGAGGACTACGAGTCCCTGTTCTATGGAGGCTACTGTTCCACCTTCGATGCTGACCGAGGCTTTTGAGACCCTTTGCACTAGGGCTCTCACTTGCTCTCCTTGGCTTTCTCTTCCTTCTTTGTCTCTTTCTTCTCAGCTTTTGCCTCGCACTCGGTATCTTTGCATTTGCCTGCTGAGTTGCAGGGTGCGCCACCGCCGTGGTCGGTGCAATAGAAGCCGCTTCCTTTGAAGACTACGGGCACTGAATGGATGAGGCGGCGAGCCTTACCGGAGCACTGAGGGCAGGTAGCTATAGGCTCTGCATCGAACCTTTGTTTTCGTTCGAATCTGGAGCGGCAACTGCTGCACTCATATTCGTAGATAGGCAAGATCTCACCTCACGGAAAAGGCGTTATTTTATCGGGGTCGCCTATTCGCGCTCTTGTTTTTAGCACTCTTTGCTAAAGAGTGCTAAAAACAATTTATCATCTCAGGTAGATTCTGTCAAGAGCGGAAGCAGGATGATATTGTCTTTTAGCTCTACCTATGCTAAACTGACTTTCAGCCTAAAAATCTTAGGCGAAAAATCTCTGGTTCTTCACCACTAGCATAGCTATGCCAGCGGTAAAGGATTGGATAGTTAGAGGGTAAGGGTAAGTAGAATGGCAGAACCTATCTCAATGAAACTACTGCTGGAGGCGGGGGTACACTTCGGACATCAGGTGGGGCGCTGGAACCCGAAGATGAAGACCTACATTTTTAGCCAGCGCAACGGCATTCACATCATAGACCTGGAACAGACTGTTGTAATGCTGGGCAAGGGTTGCGATTTCATCCGTGAGACGGTTGCCAACGGCGATAATGTCATCTTCGTGGGCAGCAAGAAGCAGGCGCAGGACGCTGTGGAGCAGGAGGCGAAGCGCTGCGGCATGTTCTATGTGAATCAGCGCTGGCTGGGCGGAATGCTGACCAATTTCTCCACCATACAGTCGCGTATCGACTTTCTGGTGCGTCTCGAGGACCGCAAGGCTCGTGGAGAGTTCGAGCGTTTGCTCAAGAAAGAGGGTTTGAAGCTGGATAAGGAGATTGTGCATCTCAATCGCTTGCTGGGGGGTGTTAAGGAGATGACGAGGCTCCCGGGAGCTCTATTCATTGTGGACCCATCCAAAGAGCGCAACGCTATTGCTGAGGCGAGGCGGGTGGGCGTGCCCATTGTCGCCATAATGGATACTAATTGCGACCCCGATGAGGTTGATTATCCTATACCTGGCAACGACGATGCTATCAGGGCGGTGGCGCTCTTCTGTGCTGTTATTGCGGATGCGGTTATACAGGGTAAACAGACCAGGGATGCGCTGGCTGAGAAGCTTGCGGGCGAGGTGAAGGTGGAAAGCCCTGCAGCACCTGTTGCGCAGGGGGCTGGTGCAGAGACCGGTAAGATTCAAAAGTAGCTCTGGTTCAAGCGAAGGTTAGGGGGAACAAATGCAGGTTTCAACTGATGCTATAAAGGTGCTGCGAGAGCAGACTGGCGCTGGGATAATGGAGTGCAAACGCGCACTGCAGGAAACCAAAGGCGATGTGGCCGCCGCTGCTGTTATGCTGAAGGAACGCGGCTATGCTGTGGCTAAGAAGAAGGAGAGCCGCGTTGCCAGCCAGGGGCTGGTGGAGGCGTATGTGCATGGGGGTGGGCGCATCGGGGCTCTGGTGGAGCTCAACTGCGAGAGCGATTTCGTAGCTCGTACCCCTGAATTCAAAGAGCTGGCACATGACCTTGCGATGCAGGTAGCAGCTACCAAGCCCAGGTTCCTGGCGCGGGAGGATGTGCCACAGGTGGAGGAGGTTCCCGATGAGGAATGCCTTTTGCTTCAGCCGTTCATAAAGGACCCCGGGAAAAAGGTTCAGGACATAATCACTGAGGCGGTCGCCAAGGTCAGGGAAAACATAAAGGTAAAGAGGTTTGCCCGCTTCGAGTTGGGGTTGAATGGAAAAGAGGCTTAGTCCAAAATACAAGCGGGTGTTGTTGAAGCTGAGCGGTGAGGCTCTCATGGGGGAGGGGGAGTACGGTATCGACTCCGCCACCGTGGAGAATATCGCCCGTCAGTTGAGACGGATTGTGAAAAAGGGGGTTCAGGTGGCTGTGGTGGTGGGGGGAGGTAATATCTGGAGGGGTGCGGCTGCCGAAGCCAGGGGCATGGACCGAGCCACTGCCGATTACGCTGGCATGCTGGCAACGATGATTAATGCCCTCGCGCTGCAAGACGCCCTGGAGAAGATGGGCGTGGTCACCCGAACTCAAAGCGCCATAGCGATTCAGGCAATCGCTGAACCTTATATCAGACGCCGAGCCATACGCCACCTTGAGAAGGGTCGGGTGGTTATCTTCGCAGCAGGGACGGGCAATCCCTATATGACCACCGATACGGCGGCAGCCCTGCGAGCCATAGAGATAAATGCCGAAGTCCTGCTCATGGCTAAGAACAACGTTGACGGGGTATATGATTCCGACCCCCTGGTCAATGCAAGAGCCAAAAGGTTCGACCAGTTGAGCTATCTGGATGCCTTGAAGATGAGGCTTGAGGTGATGGATTCCACCGCTCTTTCACTTTGTATGGATAACAGGCTCTCCATAGTTGTTTTTGACCTTCGAGCTCCTCGTAGTCTTGAGCGGGTGGTAGTAGGTGAACTCATAGGCACCCTTGTTCATGGCAGCGATTAGCACATTTTTCCCTATTGATGATTGCTTCGTAAAGACTTAGAAGTTTAAAGCTCATAAGATATTCTGGCGCTTAAGCCTGGTTGGATTTCGATATGGGGGATTGCAAATGAGCGGCGAGAGTGTTCTGCTTAATGCAGATGCCAAGATGCGCAAGGC